>CAMWNF010000184.1 GCA_947175535.1 uncultured Bacteroidales bacterium | reverse complement strand
TTGATTGCGTTTTTCATTGCGGCATAAAAATAAGGAGACGCGACCTAAAAATCGCGTCCCCTTTATAGAGTTTAAGTTTGTTCGTTCCTTTAACGGTCGACAGCGACAAACTGTCCTGCGCTGTCGAATTTCAGGTCGATCCCGTTGACGAGTTCGACATCATAACCGCCTGTCTCCTTTGAGATTTCGTTGATGCCTTTACCTTCGTAATTGGCAGCCACATAAGTGTCGATTGCCTCAGGATAGAAGCCCGAGGGAACGGTGGCGCCTCTTGCTGCGTCAACATCTTTCCATTCCCCGCTCTTGTCAAATTCGATTTTTGTACCGTCCGACAGCATCACGTCATATTCGTTGCCGTCAGTCTTGGCTGCTATGATTGCCGAAGATGGAAAATATTGTGCGACAAATTCTTTTGCCTGGTCAGGAAGCATATTGACAGCGAGTGAATCATCATTATCGTCGTCGCTGCAACTCCAGGCCATAGTGCCGAATACTGCAATCAGCAGCAAAGGCATAAATTTCAGGAATTTCTTCATAATCTTTAGTTATTATTCTGTTTTTTAGTGAATCATAATCAAAACAACCCTTACTCCCGTCTTGTTTCGGTCCGCAGTATAAATAATGTTAACCCACAAAAAAAGTTCCGGAGCCTGCTTGCCCCGGAACCACCGAAATTATACTTGAATTTATTGTTTCTTTGCCTTGTATGCCATTGCATACATTTTCATCTGCTTCACCATCGCGAGCAGTCCGTTGCTGCGCGTCGGCGAAAGATGCTCTCCAAGACCTATATCGTTGATAAAATGAAGGTCTGCGTCGAGTATTTCATCTGGCGTATGCCCGTTAAGCACACTGATAAGCAGCGAAATAATCCCTTTCACTATTATTGCGTCGCTGTCCGCCGTAAAACGCACCTTTCCCTCGTCGTCCAGCTCAGCGTCGAGCCACACACGGCTCTGACAGCCTTCGATAAGATTCTGAGGCGTCTTTTTGGCTTCGTCGATTTCCGGCAGCGCGTTACCGAGGTCGATGATATAGCCGTAGCGGTCCATCCAGTCATCGATGCCGTCAAATTCGTCGATAAGTTCCTGCTGACGCTGTTCGATTGTCATAAATTAAATTGCCTTTTCCTTATATATTACGTTGAGCACCGTGTTTCCCACAGCGTCAAGAGTCTTTTTGCTGATATGCTGTATGTCGTCGTCGAGAGTGTGCCATGTCGCGGGGAAGCTGCCCGTCGCATCGCTCATATGCTCGATGATGTCTGTCGTCGGTATGCCCGCCTGATTGAGGAACGTGTGGTCGTCGACAACCTCGCCGGCGACCTTGTTGACGAAAATATCCTCATAGCCGAGATTTTTAGCCTCGCCCCAGATTTTCACCGTGATGGGCTTGGCATGTATGTTGGAATACCTTTCGCGGTGGAAGCGTGCGTCCGTGCCCCCTACCATATCGAGCAATATCCCGTTCGCAGGGCGGTTTACCGACGTGTATGGCATGTTGTCGACCCAGTATTGAGTGCCAAGACACCAGCTTTCATCATTGTTGGTGAAGCCGTTGCTGTTGCCGTAGTCCTCGGCGTCGGTGAAAAGTATGTCGACCCCGCAGGTCGGAGCTAACTTTTGAAGATTACGGGCGATTTCGAGTATCACGCCCACACCGCTTCCGCCGTCATTAGCTCCCGGCACAGGCTTCATCCGGCGTTCCTCCGAACGTTCCATGTTTGCCCATGGACGCGTGTCCCAGTGCGCCACGAGAAGCACCCTGTTGAGTGCCGTCGGATTGTACTGCGCGAAAATATTGTTGATGGGGAGTTTGTCGCCGTTGAAGGCTTCGACGACCGCATGCTGCTCGATGATAGTGTCTGCGCCGAACTGGCGGAGCTTCTCGACGATATATTTTCCGCAGGCGTCATGTGCCGGAGTCCCCGGCACACGCGGACCGAAAGCCACCTGGTCTGCGATATACTGATATGCGCTGTCCTTGTCAAACGCCCCGAGTAACACAACCTTTTCGGTCATCTTGCTCTGCTTGTCCGTGCTTTTGGCTGTACCGTTGCACGAACAAAGTGCTGTCGCAAATATTAGCGCTGCCGATGTTATTGTAGTTAGTCGTATCATTTTTAATGTCGCTATTCGGCTGCAAAATTACGAAAAAGTTACAACTCTGCAACAAAATCACCACAAAATTTTTACAAACCCATTAAAAACCTCTCCTCGCAAGCGTCGGGCAGCTCCCCGGAGCACCCGCCCCGCGGCATAGCCGCGAAACAATAATAGCCACATGCAAGCGCGGCAGAGCCGTGCGCAGCTTGTGGAATAGAATAGAAAAAATCAAATCGGCATCATAGATGTCGAACCTCCCCGCCCATTAGCCCAATTAGTCCCATTAGCCCAACCCTCCAAAAAAATCCCTCTCCGCGTCCTCTGCGCCTCCGCGCGAGATTCCCCGTCCGAAAGATGCCCGCAAGGGCATCCAAATTCATAACCGGGGACATTGAGCCGAAAGGCG
>CAMWNF010000183.1 GCA_947175535.1 uncultured Bacteroidales bacterium | reverse complement strand
GTCCAAATGGATGGACTGCTGAGGGAGTTATGGCGGTTTGGTATTGGTGGGTATTTAGCATATATTTTTGAGATTTATGCGGAAAACACTACAAAAAATAAACTTAAAGTGCAGACTTATTCCAACATCTTTTTTTTCACGGTTGGTTGATATGATTATCTAACATGAAGTTATTTTTTAGATGATAATATGAGCCGCTGTAATTATCATTGATATTTTAGTGGATAGGAGAAAAAGGGAATGTTTGAAAACAAAGGCAATATCAAACCGTTCAGAAACAGGATTTGACTTTCATCTCCGAAGTCGACTATTTGTATTTTACACGTTATATATTTTGATTAACAAAATTTATCATTTTCTAAAAATTATATATTTTGTGGAGGTTAATATGAAGGGAATTATTTTGGCAGGGGGATCTGGAACAAGATTATATCCATGCACAATTTCGGTGAGTAAGCAGCTTCTTCCGATTTACGATAAACCTTTGATCTACTATCCTCTTTCAATGTTGATGTTGGCGAGAATTCGGGAAATTTTAATCATTACCACGCCGCAGGATATTGATAATTATAAGAAACTGCTTGGTGATGGTTCTAGAATTGGAGTGCATTTTGAATATGCAATTCAAGAAAACCCGAGAGGATTGGCGGATGCTTTTATAGTTGGTGAGAAATTTATCGGCAATGACAGCGTCTGTCTTGTTCTTGGAGATAATGTATTTTATGGCGCTACAATGTCAGATATCCTGGAACAGGCAAAGCGTTCAATTAAGGATGGCGGAGCATCTATTTTCGGATGCTTAATGAAAAATCCACAGGATTTTGGTGTTGTTGAGTTTGACGATCATCGGAATGTCATTTCTATTGAAGAAAAACCTAAAAAACCAAAGTCAAATTATGCTGTTCCGGGACTGTATTTCTATGATAATCAGGTAGTTGAGATAGCAAAGAATGTAAAGCCGTCTGCAAGAGGAGAAATAGAGATTTCATCCGTAAATGAGGCATATCTCAAGCGTGGACAGCTTCATGTAACGCTTATGACAAGAGGAGTTACTTGGTTTGATACAGGATCTCCGAAAGGGATGCATAAGGCAAGCGGTTTTGTAAAGACATTGCAGGAGATGCAGGGATTTTATCTTTCATGTATCGAGGAGATTGCATGGCGTAAGCATTTCATAGATGATGTACAATTAAGAAAATGTGGTGAGGAATTAAAACAGACCGATTACGGGAAATATCTTTTATCACTGCTGAATAATGAGGAGGAATAAGAGTGACTGTTATCGTAACGGGTGGTGCAGGCTTTATTGGAGCGAATTTCGTATTCCATATGCTTGCAGCCTATCCTTCTTATAGAGTTATTTGTGTGGACAAGCTTACTTATGCGGGTAATTTGTCTACATTGAAGGATGTCATGGGTAATTCTAATTTTCGCTTTGTCAAGCTTGATATCTGCGACCGTGAAGGTATGTATAAGCTGTTCAAGGAGGAGAAACCGGATATTGTAATCAACTTTGCAGCGGAGTCGCATGTTGACCGCAGTATTGAGAATCCGGAGATTTTCCTTCAGACCAATATTCTCGGCACACAGGTGCTGATGGATGCATGCCGTAAATATGGCATTCAACGGTATCATCAGGTTTCAACCGATGAGGTCTACGGCGATTTGCCGCTTGACCGCCCCGACCTGTTCTTTACGGAGGAAACTCCAATTCATACTAGCAGTCCCTATTCCAGTTCTAAGGCAGGCGCTGACCTGCTGGTGCTAGCATATCATCGTACATATGAACTGCCCGTGACAATTTCTAGATGCTCCAATAATTACGGTCCTTATCACTTCCCGGAAAAGCTGATTCCGCTTATGATTGCAAATGCTCTTGCGGATAAGCCTCTTCCAGTTTACGGCGAGGGTCTTAATGTGCGTGATTGGCTCTATGTCGAGGATCATTGCCGTGCGATAGATTTGATTATCCATAAAGGTAGAGTTGGTGAAGTTTATAATGTCGGCGGTCACAATGAGATGAAGAATATTGATATTGTGAAACTCATCTGTAAGGAGCTTGGTAAGCCTGAGAGTCTTATTACTCATGTTGAGGATAGAAAAGGTCATGATATGCGTTATGCCATAGACCCGACCAAGATACATAATGAGCTTGGTTGGCTGCCGGAAACTAAATTTGCTGACGGCATCAAAAAGACGATTCAGTGGTATCTCGACAACAAAGACTGGTGGGAGGAGATCATCTCAGGCGAATACCAGAATTACTACAAAAAAATGTATGGGGAAAGGGAGCTTATCTCAATAGGTTGATATGGCAGGAAAATTAATTGTAATTGAAGGGCTTGACGGAAGTGGAAAGGCAACACAGGCACAGAAGCTGTATGAAACGCTCAAAAACAAAGGTGAGCGCGTAATCACGGTATCATTTCCTGATTACGAAAGTAATTCGTCCGCTCTTGTAAAAATGTATCTGAACGGAGAGTTCGGGACTGACCCGAATGCAGTGAATCCTTATGCGGCATTGAGTTTCTATGCAGTAGACCGTTACGCTAGCTATATGAATAACTGGAAGGATTTTTATCTGGACGGCGGCATCGTAATTGCTGAC
>CAMWNF010000182.1 GCA_947175535.1 uncultured Bacteroidales bacterium | reverse complement strand
TGTTCTCGACAATTTATATCATCGGGACGGCTCTGGCTATTGCTTCGACTACAATATTCGCCATAATATATTATGTCAGACTGGCTCCTGTCTACCCCGAATATAAGAAACATCAAATCTATACAGTTAAATTTCTTGATGTAGACGACGGACAATTCACCCAACGGATGGGCTCATTCTCAAAAGATTTAATGCAGGATTTATTTTTCAACCTTGAGAATGCTGAAATCATTTCCGCATATTTAAGCGGCTCCGGACAAAGTTTGATACGTCTCCCCAATCAAGACAATTATCATGAAATAGTAAGCCGATTTGCTGATCCGGCTCATTTCAAGATTTTGGATTATGAATTTCTGGCAGGCGCGCCCTTCAGTCAGGATGATTTCGATGGAGGGCTCCATAAAGTAGCCATAAGCGACCGCGTCTGTGAAAAGTTGTTCAGCTCGCCTGATGAAGCCATTGGTAAAACCGTCTCGCTTGACTTTTCCGATTATGAAATATGCGGAGTATTCCGCGAAGGGAGCTTTATCAACAGACGCTCATACGTCCAGGCACTTATTCCGTATACAGTTTCCTCACTGTCTAAAATGGCATTCAGCCCTTTAAACGGTTGGTTCAACGCCATGATACTTACCGATAATCCTGAGGGTGTAAAAGCCGAAATGGATGAATTCTGCAGAAAATATACGTCTACGCATGACGATAAAATCATTTTCCCTAACCAGCCCTTTTCGGCTGTATACACAGCTTTGTGCGTGTCACCGGATGACGAACTTGATTTTATGTCGATTATACGCACGAATTTGCTGATACTTCTTACACTTCTGATTGTGCCAGCACTGAATCTGAGCGGTATGATTGCAGGTCGCATGGATCTCCGTCGCGGTGAACTCGGCATCCGCAAATCATTCGGAGCTACGCCCGGAAAACTTCTCCGTCAGGTTCTGTGGGAGAATCTTTTTTTGACGATAGCGGGAGGCATATTCGGTCTCGTGCTTACATGGCTAATCCTATCAACTGACGCCGTTACGATTTTTTCAAACATCGGCTCGACTAACAGATATATGCCCTCCGTAGTAGAGATACGTCTGACATCCGACATGCTGTTCGCTCCCGCCGTATTTATTTTTGCATTCCTTGTGTGCGTCGTCCTCAATATATTATCTGCTCTGATTCCGGCATGGAACGCACTACGCAAACCGATTGTCAAATCACTGAAATAGAGACTTATGTTCAAATTAATATTAAAAAATCTATGGAGCCGCAGACGCAGCAACGCGTGGCTGTTCGCCGAACTTATAATTGTGACAATCCTCTCATGGATTATTCTCGATGAAGCAATTGTCAGCCTGCACGATATCAATGCCAATCCGGGCTATGATGTTGACCGCATCGTTAATATCGACATTGAAACGATGCCACTGGATTCGCCGGAGTTTGACAAGGAAGCTTTCTCAGTCGAAGGCAGTCGGCTGGCTTACGATAATCTTTTGGCTAAAGCCCGAAATCTACCCGATGTCGAAAGCCTCGTAAGCGAGTATTCGGGTATAGACGGTAGAGGTTCCAGGACGGGACCATTGTTTACCGGAAATGAGGCAATTGATACCGTAGTGCCATACATATTTATGATGAATGTAAAACCAGACAGTAAAATACTGTCGACCTACGGCATAGAGACAACTGAAGATTCGCCTTCTGTAGAAGAAATCGAGAGTAAGCCTTTAGGCGAGAATGATATTATTATCACTGAAACCATCGACCGATACTATTGGCCCGACCGACGCGGTACAAGAGACAAGTATTTCATCGATGAGTATTCACCAGACTCGGCCCACATTAATGTTGTCGGAATTATAAAAGATATGCGTTTTCGTTCGTATGTCCGCACTCCTGCTGTCGCCATTCAAGGATCAGCAATATATGACGGTTCATATCGCAACCGTACGACTCTTATCCTAAGACTGAAAGACGGCGTGGTTGTAGATGATTATATTCACGAAAATATTGACCTAATAACTAAAGAACTGCGTATCGGCAATTTCTTCGTACGCTCAGTTATGAGTCAAAAGCAACAGATTAAGGATTATGAATACGATGCGGGAGTCAGCGGAAGACGCAGTCTGATGCTCTTCGTGGCTGCCCTTTTCCTAATAAATCTGATAATAGGTGTAACGGGCTGTGTGTGGCTTCAGACTGGAAAGCGCATACCCGAACTCGGCGTGCTACGGTCATTCGGAGCGTTGAAATCACAGACAGTCAAGATGCTTATAGGCGAATCAACTGTGCTTGCAACCGTCGCATTTATAATCGGAGACCTGATATATCTGCAATATGCCCTCGCAAACGGTCTCTCAAACGGTTTCGAGGACAACGACATGTATTTCCCCGATAATTCATGGGTAAATAATTTCGGAGAGCATTTCGTCATAGTGTCGCTCATCGTTTATGCTGTCATAGTTTTATGCGCTGTTATCGGTACTTATTTCCCTGCCCGTCATGTGAGCAAAATAGAGCCGGTCGACGCCCTGCGTGATGAATAATCTATCTATAATTATCCAATTATGATATTAACCTATTTCAAACAAGCATGGCATTTGCTGAAGCAGAACAAGCTGTTCTCGACGATTTATATCGTCGGGACAGCCCTTGCCATAGCATCGACAACAATTTTTGCGATAATCTATTACGTGAAACTCGCGCCTGTCTATCCCGAATATAACCGCCAACGCA
>CAMWNF010000181.1 GCA_947175535.1 uncultured Bacteroidales bacterium | reverse complement strand
TATCAAGAAACATCTTTATAATGTTCTCTATCTGCTTTGGAGGCGGAGCCTATTTGTACATTACAAAATATGTCGGCGGAGATGTTTTTATCGGAGTCTGCGCGTTTGCAGTCACCTGTGTTTTTGCTTTGATGCTTTATAACGTGGGAGCATGGTTTGCAACTTATGCTTTCCCTGCCTTAAATTCAATTATCGTATCACATCGTCAAAGAGATGAGCAACCTGTCCTCCTTATTAAGGGATATATCCCAACTATAGCCGTTGATGAACAGACTGAAAATGAAATTCCACCGTCTGATTTAATATCAGATGTTCCGATAGATCGTCTGGAGCAAATAAAGGAAAGTGTTGTCAATGATTTTATACCTTTTTTATCGGGAGCAAATTTAGATACTTTGAATGGTATCATCGAGAACTATGCTTATAGTAAAATGCCGGATAAGCCTCTGTATCTGCCATTGTCTGAACTAAACGGAATGACTGTTACCGATCTGTTTCATTTCGGATGGAATATATGGTTTTTACTGAAACCGATGAATCGAAGAGCGACTTGTCGGTTCCTCAAAAAAGCATTCCCTAATGTTCTTGGGGAAATTAGTGAGCAGACTATTTATGCTAAAATGACCAAAGACTACGGAGCATATAGCATAAAACTGATTGAAAAGGAAGAAAATATCAGATAAACGGGGGCTCGGTTATGGTTATTCATGAGTTACAGTTAGTTATGTAGTTTTTAACCACATCGGGTTAAAATAACCATGTTCCTTTGCATCGAATTTCTAAATCACTTCATATGGAAAGAATATTGACATTCGAGGCAATGCCTCAAGCCATCCTGGAACTTATTGACAAGGTGGATACAATTCAAGCTGACATCAGCGAATTGAAAGAACGGCATATTCCCAAAGTGGAAGAAGCCATGATTGGAATTGACGAAGCTTGTAAAATTCTTAATCGAGCCAAGTCAACTGTATATGCACTCACTCAGGCGCATAAGATTCCTTACTATCAGCCAGGCAAGATACTCCAGTTCAAAAGATCGGAACTTATGGCATGGCTGGAAAGCGGACGTAAAAGTACCTCATCCCAAACGAAAGAACAGATCATCGAGGAGATGCAAAAGGGTGTCCGGCACAAACCGAAATCTAACTGGGGGATGTTGTGATGAGGTACATTGATTACATCAACAGGTTGTGGGAGCTTAACCGCAATAATAGGTTTAAGCCAAGCGAAAGAGAGTTGTTCTTCTATCTGCTCAATGAATGTAACAGACTATACTGGCAGATGCCCGTGTATTGCCCCACAACGGTTATATGCGCAACTCTCGGTATTGATAAGTCTACCATTATCCGGGCAAGACAAGGATTGTTACAACGAGGTCTTATCTCTTTCACAGCAGGTGTACAAAATTCCCAAGCTCCTGCATATACTATCACGATGGATGCAACCGCTCGTGCAACCGGTAATGCGACTGCTGGTGCAACCATTACAAAAGATAAAACACAAATCAATAATCCTAATTCAAGTGCGCCCGAAATGAGTCTTGAGCTGTTGGAGGAAAGGATGAAAAATGATTTGTCTTGGCAGCAGACTGTACTGTACTCGTTAGCCAACGAGA
Source organism: uncultured Bacteroidales bacterium (assembly GCA_947175535.1). Classification (GTDB taxonomy): domain Bacteria; phylum Bacteroidota; class Bacteroidia; order Bacteroidales; family Muribaculaceae; genus CAG-873. The sequence continues at coordinate 1,163 of CAMWNF010000181.1, read as the reverse complement.
ACCGTTCGCTTCCTCCCGATACCATTCTAAATGACTATATCTCTAATTTCTTCACCTACCTTCGTCTTCAAGGATACGAAAGAAGGGAAGAAAGAAATTGCCGCAGCCATTTTTACAATAAACTCAAAAAAGAGTATTTAAAATCTGACAAGAATGAAACTAAACACGACAAATATGATAAACGTCGGGGATGTGGCGTATCGGCTGCTAAACCGCAAGACTATGATGCCCCGTTTTAGAGTTCCGTTAACCAAAGAAGACGTATTTACTTTATTGGTCAGTGCCTTTCAGGGTGAAGTTGAAAGCCGCTACCGCACATTCATCCCAAACGAGAACCTGACCGAACAATTACAAAAGATGTCGGCTTGGCTGACTAACAAGGACAGCAAATTTGGAATGTTGCTCTGTGGTGGATGCGGAAACGGAAAGACCACAATCGTAAAAGCGTTCCAACAGGTAATCAATGCCCTCGAGATACCCAGTCCTACTACCAACAAAAGTTATGCAATCCGAATAATGGATGCCAAAACTATCACATACATTTATCGAACCGATTATAAGCAGTGGCTTGAGTTGGCTCGTATGGAAATGCTTGCCATTGACGACCTCGGGATTGAACCCCGTGAAGTTATGGACTTCGGGAATGTAGGTTATCCTGTTATAGATTTACTGACGAAGCGATACGAGGATCAACTGTTCACCATCATTACCTCAAACCTCACTCCGCCGGTAATCAGTGCGCAGTACGGCGAGCGTATCGCCGATAGGTTGCGCGAGATGATGGAGCGTATTACTTTCACCAACAGTTCGTATCGTCTGTTATGAGAAACTGTTTCTTTTTGACGGCACCTGTGATACGGCAGCGAAGCTGTAAGTTGGAGGGTGTTTGGGGAGCAAGTATAGGTTTTGTGTCCTACAAAACCACGTCTACCGAAGCCGTAATATGCATATTTCATAATGCCAAATATGGATAATCCCCAAACACCACCGGCAAAAAAGAACCAGGGAGGTCGCCCTAAATTACCCGAGAAAGAGCGACTAAATTGCATGGTAAAAGTCTATTTTGACGCTGTAAATTATGCGAAACTTGTGAGAAAGCATAAACGCACAGGCGTATCATTGTCCACTCTCGTATATGAACTGGCGGTCAACGGATATGTCAA
>CAMWNF010000180.1 GCA_947175535.1 uncultured Bacteroidales bacterium | reverse complement strand
AGCGTCTGCCTTACAAGCAGAGGGTCGGGGGTTCGAATCCCTCAGCGCCCACTCAACTAATCCTATATGTTCTCGCCGTCAGCCACCGCCGCAAGAGCGCGACGGGCGCTTAGCTCAGCTGGTTCAGAGCGTCTGCCTTACAAGCAGAGGGTCGGGGGTTCGAATCCCTCAGCGCCCACTCATCCAAATCATTATCACTCCATCCCATCGAAGCGGTCTTCTCCCCGAAGACCGCTTATTTTTTATCCACAAACGATTATTCCCTCAGAATTACTATCTTTGCACATAACTAACAACGCTAACCGCTAAAACATCATGAAACCATCACTATTTACCAAACTTATTATAACATTCTGTGCGATAAGCTCGCTTTGCAGCTGCGCAGGCAGCAAACCTGCCGAGGAGGACAAGTCGCTGCCGAGAGCGGAGACTCCGGCAGTCCTCGCCGAAAGCATGGACAGCCTGTGGACGCGGGCAGCCGAGGAGGGGGTTGAGCTGCACAGCGTAATGGTCGTGCTCGGCGACAGCATCATATATGAACACTGGGACAATGGCTCCCACCCCGACTCGCTTCACTTCCTCTACTCGGTCAGCAAGACATTCACATCGTTAGGCGTCGGTCTGGCAATCAACGACAGGCTGCTCACGCTTGACGAACGCATCGTCGACATATTTCCCGACTGTCTGCCCGACTCGGTCAGCGATAATCTGGCGGCGATGACCGTCGAGAACCTGCTGACAATGTCAAGCGGTCACGCCCACGCTCCGGCACTCTACACCGCCATAGCAGAAAAAGAGGATAACGACTCGACAACGTGCTGGGCGCGTGAATTCCTGAGTTATCCCGTCGAATATGCACCGGGAACGGTATTCAGCTACAACAGCATGGGCTCGTTCATGCTCTCGGCTGCAGTTCAGCGTCGCACCGGCGAAAAACTCATAGACTATCTTACGCCTCGCCTCTTCGAGCCGCTCGGCATCGAAGGCGCAGTGTGGGAAGAAAATCCCGAAGGCATCAACACCGGCGGCTGGGGTCTGTGGCTGAAGACCGAAGACCTCGCAAAAGTCGGCAAACTGCTTCTTGACAAAGGTCAGTGGCACGGCAAACAAATCATTCCCGCCGGATGGGTTGAAACCATGTCTGCCCGACATGTAGGTTCGGTGCAGGGCACACCTAACAGCGAGGAAGCCGTGCCTTCGGAAGAAGATTTGCTCAAGAGCGACTGGGTGCAGGGCTACGGCTATCAGGTGTGGCGTTGCCGCCACAACGCATTCCGCGCCGATGGCTCGCTCGGACAGTTTATCGTCGTAATTCCCGAGGTGGACGCAGTTGTGGCCATGACCGCCAATTCCCACACCTATCAGCAGCAGATGAATCTTATATGGGACTACATACTTCCCTTCCTTGAGCGCGAAAAACAAAAAAATATGTAACTTTGCACAGTCAATAAACTACCAACATACTCAACCATTATCCAAATGAGACTTATCATCGAAAACAACTACGACGAAGTGTCGCGCTGGGCAGCCAATTACGTTGCAGCCCGCATCAACGAAGCCAAACCAACCGCAGAACATCCTTTTGTGCTCGGCTGTCCGACAGGCAGCTCGCCTCTGGGCATGTACAAACACCTCATCAAGCTCAACAAGGAAGGCAAAGTTTCGTTCCGCAACGTCGTTACTTTCAATATGGACGAATACTGCGGTATTCCCCGCGACCACGAGCAGAGCTACTACACTTTCATGTGGACCAACTTCTTCAATCAGATTGATATTCTGCCCGAAAACGTCAACATCCTCAACGGCAACGCCGAAGACCCCATCGCAGAATGCGCCCGCTACGAAGAAAAAATCAAATCTTACGGCGGCATCGACCTCTTCCTCGGCGGCGTAGGTCCCGACGGACATATAGCTTTCAACGAACCCGGGTCGTCACTCACTTCACGCACCCGCATGAAAACGCTCACACAGGACACAATCATCGCCAACTCGCGTTTCTTCGACAATAACGTGAACCTCGTTCCCAAGACTGCCCTCACTGTCGGTGTCGGCACAATCATGGCAGCCCGCAGTGTCCTTCTCATCGTCAACGGTCACAACAAAGCCCGCGCCCTCCATCACGGCGTCGAAGGCGGCATCTCTCAGATGTGGACCATCTCGGCTCTCCAGATGCACCCCAAAGCACTCATCGTAGCCGACGAAGATGCATGCGCCGATCTCAAGGTGAGCACTTACCGCTACTTCAAGGATATCGAAGCTGCAAACCTCAACCCCGACTCTCAGCTTTAATTTTTAAGAGACGAGTTATAGACTGCGACCTGCCGCTTATTTCGCGGCGGGTCGCGTTTTTTAATAACAACTTTTCGCAAAAAATGTAAATAGTTGCAAAATAGGCTCGCTGTTCGTCAGTTTCCGCCCTTATTTTTACTAACTTTGTAGAAAATCATTCCGGATGAAACTAAAATTATTTATAATAATCGCCCTTGCGGCAATCGCCGCAGGTCTGTCGTCCACGATGTCGGCGGTCAACCGCTCATCGCTGGGCAAGCCTGATCTCGCGGCGATTAAAGAAGCTTCAACCGACCCCGACTCGCCATTCTACTACCCTACTCTTCTGAAAAGTTTTATGGCGAACGATACGACTATGACCGACGAGCAGTTTCAGTATTTCTACTACGGAACGATGTTTCAAGAAGATTACGACCCTTACCGCGGTGTATTCCGCCCAAAACAGCTCGATGTGCTGAAACCTATCTATCAGAAGCCCAATCAGTCGCGTTCCGAGCGTCAGATGATACTTGACTACGCCATAGCAGCTATCGAGGACAATCCTGTCA
>CAMWNF010000179.1 GCA_947175535.1 uncultured Bacteroidales bacterium | reverse complement strand
CGTCCTCGACCTCCTCGAATCCGCCTGCGCCAATCTCTACGACAATTTGAAATAATGCCACTAAAAAGATTGCAGAATAAAAAAGAATAACTAAATTTGCAATCGCAAAACCCCGAGGAGAGATGCCGGAGTGGACGATCGGGGCGGTCTCGAAAACCGTTGTGCCCTTACGGGCACCCAGGGTTCGAATCCCTGTCTCTCCGCCAAAGCCCTAAATATTAGGGCTTTTCTTATTTTATAGCGGGGTGCTTGTCGTAACCTTTATGCCGACTTAATAATCTTGGTCGCGTTGAAGGCTCGCACGGATGTTTGACGGCCATCGGGAAGAGAGACATTTCTGTCGCGGTCGCTCATATTGACAAGAATATAATATGTACGGCCATCTATATCTATCCATTCCGCACCCATAACAACCGGCGACGGTTGATAGTTGGGAATATTGACAGTCTCGTTGTCGCCTTCGGGCGTAAACTCAGACATAAACCGTCCGCCAAAAAAGATATCGTGATTATCTTTACGGAATTTAGCCAAATTCTTAATCATCAAGGCTTCCGCTGCATTTTCTTCTTTCATAAGCAACTTCGGTTCTACCCATCCGAGTTGCGAACCCCATAGTAGCGATTTCATAGTGATATATCTCAGGGAGCCGTCGTTGACAGTCCAAGGGATATAAGTGAATCCGCTGTAGACACATCGGTCACTGTAGATGAGTGGGAACAATGGGACCATTCGCATATAGGCTGCATGAGGAGAATTGACTATCAGCATCATATCGAAAAGGTCGATATACGGCTCCGCATTCTCTTCAGTCGTCATGGCCTGGTCAGGCGTATAAAATGTCTCTCTCATCTCCGTTAAAATCTTTCGATATGCCTCAGGCCACCATGAACCGCCACCTTTGCCATGTCCATGATTGTCAGCATAGCACGGTTCTGCCGCTGCACATCCTATTTGATCCATATACACTCCGTCAGTCTTGAGACTATCGAGTATGAATCGATTGAGATACTTCAGTTTATCCTGCCATATATCACTTGCGGGACAGGTGACTGTGTTGAGGACCTTCGACCCATATACTTCTGTGTAAAGCGTACCGTCGGGCTTACGGCATGAGGCGGCAGCTCCGTTCTCAGCCTTGTAACTTTCTGTCGACGGATCCCATAGGCGGCCGTTAATATACGGTGTCACATAAGCTCCGAGTGACTGCGCCTCCGCAACCATTTCCTTAAAACCGGGCTGAGCCGGAAAATAGTCAGGATAATGGGTATCAAACGGGTAATTATGCCAATAATACCAATGAAGCCCGACACCTTCACCATAATATTCAAGGGCCTTGCGCACGGCTTCTAATGTCTCAGGGTTTACATCACCGGGTCGCAACCACATATCAGCATGCTCAACCCACGGCGCGATATTTCGCTCCCGCACATTTTTAGATGCCCACTGAGCACTGAGAGCCCACGGTCTATACCACATTAAAGCCGTGTCTTGCCAAGAGCCCGGATTGTAGCCAATCTCAACACCGTAAGGCAACGAAAAATGTCCATCTTTGCTCCAATCATAATTTGCAACAACCTGCTGAACAAAGGTAACGTTATCCCCTTCCATCTGCATACGCATCTCTTTATTACCTCCACTCAGATCGCGTGGTGCAAAAAATACGGTACCAAGTTCTCCCGATGGATCGTGCATCATCATAAGCTGCATTGACCCGGTAACGGAAGGATAACGGGTCTTCAACTGCCCTTCGCGCGAGAGTGAATATTCCGTTCCGAAGGCAATGGGTAACACTGCCTTACCTCCGGGTAGCTGAGAAAACGTAATGCGTGGAAATTCGAGAGAACTTATCACCCAGCCGTCAGGAAGAGCCGCATCGATGTAAAAGGTTGGCAGCTCGGCATTATCGGGCAGTGCAACTGTCACCGTCACAGGCCATTCCGCTTTCTCACGAAGCACCATATTCCAGGTTGCTTTTACTGCTTTAGCGCCGTAATATTCAGTCTTTTCAGTCCCACAATACTCTCCTCTGAACGGTCTTAACTGAGGATTTTCGCCGTTTGGTCCCAGATAGGTCAGTTCCCACGGATATGCCTTTGAACCTCCGTCAGGCAGAATATTTCGACCAGCCATAACGAATTCTTTTATCAAGAAATCTTTACCGCCTGAAAACACAAGTGTAACATTCTCATTAGCAAGCACTACATCTCCTGCATTGTCGGTTGTAACCGTTGTTGCAGCATTAACTCCGAATGAAAGGTCAATAAAAATCGCTATGACAAGAAAAAGCTTATTATTCATTGATAAAATTTTTATACAGCAAAAGTAGCAAAAAAGATTGCGTCGGATTCATCGTCTGAATCATATTTTTTACTTTTTTGTCAGGACTAATTTGAATTCATAAGGCTGGAAAGATTGCAGGACGATTTGGTTTTTAGTTTGTTCAATAACCGTCCAATACCCTGTCAATGAACCATTAAATAAAATCATATCTTTCGTAATGCTGTAGGTAAACGATCCTTCATAGTCAGTATCTCCGTATGTCGGGATACATTTTCCATTGTCCTTTGTCAGAAACTGCATTATAAAATGAGCCGATATCGGATAGTGGTTCGGATAAGTTTCGCCTGTCAGCTCTGCATCCCAAGTAGTTGCCTCAAGATATGTCCCAGACAATTCAAATTGTGAATTATCATCGTTGCCGCAAGCCACCATCATCAGACACAAAATAAAAACGAATGGGATAATTAGTTTATTCATAATCAATGCTTTTATAGATAATAATTAAAAAAAGAAACTATTTGTGTTCAATACAAAATTACATAAAACACCTGTAAAACAAAAAATTTACGCAATAAAAACTCGTAGACTATATAAATATATCTGAGGAAGGTAATATTACACATTTTCCGCGAAATAACA
>CAMWNF010000178.1 GCA_947175535.1 uncultured Bacteroidales bacterium | reverse complement strand
GGTCCTGACTATGGTAAAATGAGAGTTTCAAGAATGGATATTGCCGGTGCTAAAGCAGTAGGCTTTATTGACAGCAGTACTGGGTCCCGTGCCGATGCAGTCTCATCGGGACTTTATAAAATTGACGCAAATGGCAATATTTCAGCGGTAGCCGTGTATTTCACCGAAGATGAAGAGGGCAATCAGACGAAGCATGAAAGTGAGGTTAGGATGGAGCAGGCTGGTATGGCAAATGTCGGCAATAATTATATATATTTCTCCAATTGTAGTTTTACGGATAAAAACGGAGAGTATATCTACGGATTACCTCGTAAAATATTAGTCAGAAAAACCGATGGTAAGATGTGGAATCTGGATGAGGAGTATACCGGTATTGATATCCCAAATGTATACGTCTTAAAAGACTGGCAATTTTACCAGGCTGCTGACGGTACGTTATATTATTCAGACAGTAAAATAAATGATTATTCATATTCAGAGCTCATCTACAGGTTCAATCTAAAGTCAGAGCCGGCAACAATTCAGCAAGTAACCGCAACAAGAACCTTTGCACCATATGCAGTAGACTCTAATGGTATAATTTGTGGAGGGGTTAATGGCGGGAGAGATTCTTCGTTTTCATCAACATTGCCGCCAGAATTCCTATGGCAAAACTCAGGATTTCAGTTGTTTCCTCATGTAAATCCATTTGAAACGGATTACAGCACAATATCATCATCTAGTGTAATAGGAGGAGTGGTCTTGTTCGGAGATCAATATTATCAAGTATTATTTAAACACGACTGGCGGGTGCCAGACTCTTTCAATGTATCGGTATCGGGTACATGTAACAAAATTTCAATCGGGAGCACACCTGGCAGCGCCGTTCTAGACAAGTCCGAAACGCTTATACTGAAAGATTATGGCTCTTATATTACTATAATCTCGTCAATGATCACGCCGAAATATATTCTATTTTCGACTGATTATGGGATTATTGCTCTCAATCCGGAGATAAAAGAGTGGAAGGTAGTAAAAACGCCAAAGCCTTTAGACCTCTACAAGTCTATAACTTATGATAACAGATATTGGATTATTGATTCTAGTATCGATAATTTAGGCGCATTTTGGTTTAACTCCGATTCTTTTGAAACCGGTTTTGTTAAATTTAATGTCACTTTGCCATCATTTGCACATCGTTATGATGTAGTGGATGGGAAAGTAATCTTTTCAGGTATAAATCCAGCGGATTCTCATACGGTCACAATAATTGTCGATTTGACGACCGGCTCAGTCTTAACTGAAGAAGATGAGACTCCTGAGATGCTGTTCAGTACTTTGATTTCACTGAATTAAGCGATTCGTTAAGCAATATTGCTATAAAAATCAATGACCCTTGGAGAAGCGTTGCTCTAATCACAGCGATGCTTCTCCAAGGCTTTTATTCTACAACCGCGAGTCTAAGGAATGATATTCGTTTTTTGCTTCAACGAAGATTGTTCTTCTTAGATAATGCCTCTATGATACGGATACTTGTCCGCACTACCGCTTCACTTTTCAACACAACGGAAGGCATTGCAACACCGTGTTCGGTAAAGGCAAATGGAGTGGCGCTTGAATATTCGAGTCCATTGAACTGGTCACATTCATTTTTATCAAAATCTGTTAGATGAAAGCGGATGCAAAAGGTGTTGCGAAGTGGGGTTGCGGGGTTGGAAATTAATAAAAGGAGTTAAAATTTTATCGGATGGTTACTTTTTAACGGGGGTGATTGTTATAAAGGCAGATTTAGTTTCAATTATAAATATCCAAAGCAACATGAAAAAGATTTTTACCTTATCCGTGCTGCTTAGCCTATTGATGGGATGCAGCAAACTGACGGTAGACAATTCCGTAGTTCCTGACTTTGATTTGAACCGCTTCCTGGGAAGTTGGTATGAAATTGCGCGCTTCGACCATAAATTTGAACGTGGCATGGAACAGACAAAGGCAATGTATGTCCTTCGTGACGATGGAAAAGTCGATGTGCTGAATACAGGGATAAAAGACGGAAAACCATCAGAAGCAAATGGACTTGCAAAACTTACAGAAACTCCGGGACTGCTTCGCGTCTCGTTCTGGGGACCGTTTTACTCCGACTACCGCATCATGCTACTTGACAACGACTACCAATATGCTCTCGTAGGAAGCGGAAGCGATGACTACCTCTGGATTTTGTCACGCACTCCCCAAATCTCTGATGAAACAAAAACTCAAATCCTCACCGAGGCTCAAAACCGCGGCTACGACACCACCAAATTAATCTGGGTCAAACAGCAATAAGTAGAAAAGAGGACTTGTTATAATTCTACAGATTGCCTACCACTCTACTAATTTATAGGTGTAGTCTCGGGGCGATATAGGCGTTATTGTGTCCTTAAACACCCAACAGCACTCTTCGCCGACCGTATAACTTTTTTTAATTTTAATAAAGCCGTTTTTATCTGACGGCTGGGCAATATCACTTTCTGAAAATGACGTTTCGAGAAGATCTCTCCAGATTAGGATAGGCTCAACCATCAATTCCCATCTTCCATCCACAACGGTAAATAATTCATAGACGGTCAACGACGAATTCCAGCGCGGTATATATCCCCACTCCTCGGTTTTATTTCCGTCAAGGTCGCCTTCTTCTACAAAGTTTATTCCAAATGTATTTCCAATTTTAAGTTCTTCGACTGTCCCTTTAACGGTGTAGACTCTCCATTCGGTATAGAACTTACCGAAGAAATCATTATCAATCATATCGCCAATTGGCTCACAGATAAGAGTATCTATGTCTGTGCCGTTGAATTTTCCAACAATGGTATCCCGATACTGAGAAATGGAATCGGTATAATTTTTTGTTGATGAATTCTGAGTGTTTTTATTTGCGCAGTTACATGTAATCACCAATGTAACAGCAGACAATATCAGTATCGGAACTGTTGATATTTTCCTCATTAACTTATTCAATATTAATTCTATAACAAATAGTATCAAGAAGCGGTGATTAATCG
>CAMWNF010000177.1 GCA_947175535.1 uncultured Bacteroidales bacterium | reverse complement strand
TTGTGACCCCGGAGAGGCTCGAACTCTCGACCCACTGATTAAGAGTCAGTTGCTCTACCAACTGAGCTACGGAGTCATTAAACTATTATTTATGTTTGGTTGAGTACTTGGCTCAAATGCGGTGCAAAGTTACGCGTTTTTTTTGAGCTAACAAATTTTTCAGCCCGTTTTTTGGCTATTTTTTCAAAAAAATCAGTTTTTGCGGGTTTTGGAAATAGCATTACGCAGCGAACGACGCGCCAATGCCAGACGACGCCATACATTGCGCAAACGGCGCCACAATGGTGAGGGCAACGCAGCGATGTCGGACGACATCGGGTCGACGAACGATGTGAGTGCCGGTCCTTCTCCGAACTGCTCAGGATAGACAATCAGGAGATTATTATGGGCAAAGTAACGTTGCAGGAATGTCGGCATCTCCGACATCGAAGATGTGTATGAAACTGAATTGGGTCGCGCACCGATGATGACAAACAAATCGTCATCGAGCACTTTGTTTGCAAGCAGAACGTAATCATCATCGCTGTCGAGCGTGTTGAACTCGCAGCGTATGCCATAGTTCTCACGATATATGACACCGCGAATAAGCGGCTGGGCATCGGCGCAACAACTGAATATGATGCGGCAGCCCAGCTGGCGTGTCAGGCGAGCAAGTCCCCTCACCCAACGGCTGAAACCGGTCTCGTACTGGGCGCGATAAGGCACCCAAACGACTATGCGAGTGACAGTGTTGAGCGGTATGAAACAGCGGCTTATCAGCACCATCTTGTTGGTCGAGCGCAGGAGTTTCTCTACTTTATTTCCGAAGAACGAGTCAATGACGCCGGCACGACGGTGCATGCCAAGGATTACTTCGGTAATATCGCGTTCTTCCATGACATTAAGCACGCCGGTGACGGTGTTGAGGTCGAAGCGTTCGAGGGTCTCGATTTGAACATCTGCCGCCGCTCCCGCTTTACGGGCGGCTTCGAGCGAAGCGTGAGTCAGATTTTTAGCACTCTTGGTGTTGTCGTCGCGAACATGAAGAGCAAACATGCTGTGACGTCCGCGGTCGTTGCGCATCAGCACCGCGAGGTCGACAAGCGGAACGGCGTTAGCCGGATTCGCAACGGTGATAAGGGTGTTATTGACGCGGGTCTGACGTATCACCCCGTCCTCTTCCTCAGCTGCAAGCAGCTTAACCTTGAGTTTAGGTGCGTTAGCGGCAGTGATGATTGGCGCGAGCGCACAGGTGACGAGAATAACGAGAACCGTACTGTTGAGTATACGGGTGTCGAGCATGCCGAGGTTATAGCCGAGGGAGACAACGGCAAGGGCGACAGCCGTGTGGGCGGCAGTGAGACCGAACATCACGCCTTCGCTGCTCGAATCGAGCCGATTGATGCGGCATGCGATAAATGCCGGCAGCCACTTGCTGACGATGGCGACGGCAAGCATGATGCCGGCAACCGTCAACGTATCGACATTCGCGATTACGCGTACATTAATCATCATGCCGACGCTTATCAGGAAGTAAGGGATGAACAGGGCGTTACCGACAAACTCAATCGACCCCATCAGCGATGACGCGGGCGGAACATAGCGATTCAGAAGCAGACCGGCGAAGAATGCTCCGAGCACCGGTTCAAGTCCGATTAGCTGGGCTGTCCATGCCGCAAAAAACACCATGGCAAGCACAAAGACATATTGCGTCACCTTGTCGTTGTGGCTCTTGAAAAAGCGACGGGTCGCACGCGGATAAATATATAGTAGAGCAACACACCACGCAGCCAACTTAGCGATAAGGATTAGCAGTGCGAGCATGTCGAACGCTCCTTCGCGGCGCACGTTGACTGTGGCTGCAAGCACGAGGAGTGCACCGATTACGGCGATAATCGTGCCGACAATGGCGATAAGCACGGCAGGTGCTTTTGTGATGCCGAAACGCGCGACGACGGGATAGGAAATCAGTGTGTGAGAGGCATACATCGCACCAAGCAACAGCGACGTAAGCCAACCGAGGTCGAGAAGCCATACACTTGTCAACACGCCCAATACAAGCGGAATAACGAGAGTCAGCACACCGAACAGCAGCCCGCGGCGCATGTTGAGCCGCAGATGATACATATCTATCTCCAGTCCGGCAAGGAACATAAGATAGAGCAGTCCGACCTGACCGAAGATGGCGAAACTGGAGTCGTTGTCGAGGACGTTGAAGCCGTAGGGTCCGATGACCACTCCGGCGACAATCATGCCGATAATGTGTGGTATCTTCAGTTTATTGAGTAACAGCGGTGTGAACAGGATAATCACCAGCACGATAAAGAATATCTGCACCGGCTGCGTGACTAACGGAGTTGTGTTCAGAAGCACCATCACTCAAGAAAAAAGTTATTTTTTGAAACAACCTTTTGCAATCATGTATTGCGCAATCTGCACGGCGTTGAGAGCCGCACCTTTACGTATCTGGTCACTGACAGCCCAGAATGCGAGACCGCGCTCGTTGGAGAGGTCTTTACGCACACGACCGACATATACGGGGTCACAGTCGGCAGCGAAAAGAGGCATAGGATACTGTTTTTCTGCCGGATTGTCAATCAGAACGACGCCCTCGGCACGGGCGAACGCTTCGCGGGCTGCCTCCACGCTGACAGGCTCGTCGGTCTCTACCCAGATGGCCTCACTGTGGGCGCGTAACACCGGCACACGCACACATGTCGCACTGACCTCGATTTCAGGAGAGTGCATAATCTTGCGCGTCTCGAAGAACATTTTCATTTCTTCTTTGGTGTAGTCGTTATCCTGGAAGACATCGATATGTGGAATTACATTGTAGGCAAGCTGATAAGCGAACTTTTCCACTTTCGGCTCTCTGCCTTCCGCAATCGCCCGCGACTGCTCCACAAGCTCTTCCATAGCTGCCGCACCTGCCCCGCTTGCCGCCTGATATGTTGCGACGTGGACCCGGCGGATGGTCGAAAGACGGTTGATAGGTGCGAGAGCGACCACCATCTGGATAGTCGTGCAGTTGGGGTTGGCGATTATAGTTCGTGGTGCGT
>CAMWNF010000176.1 GCA_947175535.1 uncultured Bacteroidales bacterium | reverse complement strand
ATTGATGGTCTCACCGCTATTGAACAAGCGGTCGAGTTCCGCTTTTTCAGCATTTAGTAGCTCCATTTCCTGTTCAAGAGCTTCAAATTCCTTACGCTCCTTGAAGGTCATTTTTTCGCGACGCTCGCCCTGATGACGGGATGACTTAGCCGAATTTTCATTTTTAACCGTAGTTTCAGTGGCTTTTGCTTGCTCCTGACGCCATTGAGCATACTCGGAATACGTTCCGGGAAAATCTTTTATAACGCCGTTACCTTCCATAACAAACAGATGATCAACCACATTATCAAGGAAGTAGCGGTCGTGGCTTATGACTATGACGCAGCCTTTGAATTGCGACAGATATTCTTCAAGAATGCCAAGCGTAACAATGTCAAGGTCATTCGTCGGTTCGTCAAGGATAAGGAAATTTGGCTGACGCATAAGCACTGTCGCCAATTGCAAACGACATCTTTCTCCGCCACTGAGAGTATGTATATATTTCTGCTGGTCCGGAACTGAGAACAGAAATTTTTGAAGGAACTGCATAGGAGCAACATGTACTCCGTTCTGTTCTATATCCTCAGCAATTTCTGTCACAGCATCAATCACTTTCTTATTTTCGTCAAAATCTATCCCTTCCTGGCTGTAATAGCCGAAACGTACGGTTTCTCCTACATTCCAGCTGCCGCTGTCTGGTTCAATCAACCCTTGCAACAGCTTGATAAATGTAGACTTACCGACTCCGTTTACACCGACAATTCCCAATTTTTCGTAACGTCCGAAAGTATAGGTGAAATCATCAAGAATGATTTTATCTCCGAAACGCTTCGAAATCCCTTTCGCCTCAAATATCTTGGAGCCTATATACGAAGCCTTGGTTTCCAATTTCACATTATCTTCACGATGACGGTTTTTCGAACGTTCTTTTAAGTCATAGAACTGGTCGATGCGGTATTTGGCTTTACCGGCACGGGCCTGAGGCTGGCGGCTCATCCATTCCTGCTCTTTTCGGAGGATGTTCTTTACGCGGGCAAGCTCTGTGTTCATTGCCTCTATTCGTTCGGCTCTGCGACGAAGATAGTAGTCATAATTACCATCATAAAAATATGCCGTGCGGTCGTCAAGCTCTATAATCCAGTTACAGATACGGTCGAGAAAATATCTGTCATGGGTCACCATCAATAAAGTCACGCGCTGACGTTTCAGATAATTTTCAATCCATTCAATAACCTCGACATCAAGATGATTTGTCGGCTCATCGAGAATTATCATATCAGGATACTGCATCAAAGCTCTGGCAACTGCAACCCGTTTCTTCTGACCGCCTGACAGATTGTCGACTGACGCATTGACATCGGCGAAACCAAGCTGTGTCAACATCTGTTTAACCCTATCCTCATAATCCCACGCACCGGCTGAATCCATTTCATGTGCGGCAGCCGTGATTTCATCCGGATTTCCTAAAGCCATGGCATGTTCATAGCGGGTCACTGTCTCTGCGACCGAACCTCCGTCTTCAAGACAGGCTTCAATTATACTTGCGCCAGGTGTCAGCTCCGGCAACTGCGTAAGATAGCAGACTTTTAGGTCACCGCGGTATGTCACGGTGCCACTGTCCGGCGTATCAATCCCCGCGATTATATTGAGCAGAGTGGTCTTACCGGTACCGTTTTTTGCAACAATTCCGATTTTATCACCTTCATTTACCCCGAATGTGACATTTTCAAACAGCATTCTGTCGCCGACACTTTTAGTCAGCTCCTCAACCTGAAGATAAACAGCCATGGATTATCAGCACAGAAGGTGTTTGGACTCGCAGCGTAATACCCTACCTGGAAAACGGTCAAGCATAGTAAGGTTATGAGTAGCGACAATAACTGCCGTTCCGTTTTTTGCAATAGTATAAAGATGATTGATAATCTGCTCGCCGGTCTCAGGGTCGAGATTACCGGTCGGTTCATCAGCAATTATCAGCTCGGGACTGTTCAGCAATGCGCGGGCAATCACAATACGCTGTTGCTCCCCTCCTGAGAGTTCATGAGGCATTTTGTATGATTTGTTGGTCATTCCGACCTGCTTGAGCACTTCTTCTATGCGTTGCTCTTTTGCCCCATTATCTTTCCAACCGGTCGCATCAAGGACAAATTCAAGATTGGCATAGACATTACGATCAGTCAGCAATTGAAAATCCTGGAATACCACTCCGATTTTTCGTCTCAGAAACGGTATTTGCTTACGTTTTATCGTCCTTAAATCATACTCAAAAATACGCGCTTCTCCCGATGTCACCGAAACTTCGGCATACAACGATTTGATAAGCGAGCTTTTACCGCTGCCGACCTTTCCTATAAGATATGCGAACTCGCCGGCTTCGATTTTGAAGCTGACGTCTTTCAGCACAATGTGCTCTTTACGGTGTATATCAACGCCGTTATATTCTATAATCGACATTATTTAAAATGATTCTAAATTTTCATGCAAAGATACACAAAAATAACGATTTTTTTGCTACCTTTGCCGCTGATAACATGAAAAAGCTGATTGACATAATAATAGCTTCTATTATCGGATTTCTGATACTGGGTGCCGGAATGACCCGCTTCCATCACCACAACTCCGATGAGAAAGTCTGTTTCTGTGTCGATTTTATCACTGATGTTGAAGGTTGCCATCACCATCACTCAAATCATAATGCGCCCTTAGCTCCTTTCAGCCCAGAATCCGAATCTTCATGTCCTCTCCACATTGACCTTTATAAAATATCTGAAAATCATAACCATATACACATTTCTGATGATTTTTGCGACAATCACAATTGTGATATTTGCTCGCCGGAGATTTATACTCCCGACTATGCAGTCGTAAACCTTTATATCTCACCCATATTATCAATATCCGAACGTGACGGCTATGATTCCGCACTGTCGCGTCGAGGTCCGCCGGCTATTTTTGCCTGAATTCACTCTATAACATAACTATTAACTGACGAAGCATACATTACTTCGTCCTCACAATATTTTTACCATTATGCACAAAATATTTTTAGTTGCGCTATCTGCAGCCGTATGTTTA
>CAMWNF010000175.1 GCA_947175535.1 uncultured Bacteroidales bacterium | reverse complement strand
CCATGGTTTTTGTTTTCGATGGCAAAGTTATAGGGAATTTTGACGCGAAACCCGGTTTTTTTGTGGTGTGTGGTGGTTTTAACGTGGGTTAAAATGGCGGTTTGCGATGGTAATTGGTGAGAGACAGTTGGTTAGTGGTGGTTTGTGAGAGGGAAGAAAATCTCGCGCAGAGGACGCGGAGAGGGAATTTTTGGAGGAGGGTAGCTAAGGTAGCTATTTTAGCTGAGGTAGGCGCAGGGTCGGACGAGTCTGACGAGTAAGACGGGTCAGACGGGGAATCTCGCGCAGAGGCGCAGAGTGCGCGGAGGACGCGGAGAGGAAATTTTTTGGAGGAGGGTGTCGGATGAGGGAGGAGGGGTTTTATTTTTGTTAAGAATGGTTACCCCCCCCCTAAAAATTCTTAAATATCAGCAGGTTGGCGTGTTTTTCAACATTTGTTGAGAAATTGTCTGTAACATTTATCTATTTTTGCAGTCATGATTGTAACCGAGGTTTATAATTTATAAATGGTAAGGCGCTTAATCATATTTTTCTTATTACTTGCTGCGGTCGATGCTGTGGCGCAGGTGAGTGTCCGTGGGAGGGTTGTGGACGGAGGGAGCAATGAGCCATTGACCGGCGCTTCGGTTATCGTGAAGGGTGCTGACGGTAAAATCAAAAAATTCGCGAGTACGAAGGCTGACGGGGATTTCGCTCTAACTTTACCATCTATCGCAGGTTGCCGATTGGAAGTGACGATGATGAGTTATGCAAAGCAGTCGCTGGCACTCGACAGTCTGACGCTCCCGGTGACGGTCTATTTGCAGCCGGGAACAACGCTTCTTAAAGAAGTGACTGTCAAAGCAGACCGCATCAGGGAACAGGGTGACACGATAAGCTATAATGTCGGCTCGTTCGCTCAGGAACAAGACCAGTCAATCGGCGATGTGCTGAATCGTATGCCGGGCATAAACGTAGAGAAATCAGGAAAAATCCAGTATCAGGGAGAGGATATCAACAAATTCTATATAGAAGGTTCGGACCTTTTAGGGGGAAAATACGGTATCGCGACCAACGGCATAAATCATGAAGATGTCGGAGCAGTCGAAGTGATGGAAAATCATCAGCCGATGCAAGTATTGTCGGGGATATCATTCTCGGACAAAGCCGCCATAAATCTCAAACTGAAAAACAAGGCGAAGGCGACATGGACATTTCACGGCAATGCCGGGGGCGGCTACAGTCAGCAACCCGAGGGCGCAATATGGGACGGCTCGATTTTTGCAATGGCGGCAATGCCAGCATTCCAGAATATAACGACATTCAAAACGAACAACACGGGCGAAGATATTTCGACGCATGCAACAGATTTTTTCGCATCACGACGTGGAACGGAACTCCACAGATATATCAGCGTTTCGCTGCCAGGCGTGCCCAATCTGAGCAACAGGCGAACAATGTTCAACAGGTCGGCACTTGTTTCGACAAACAATCTTTGGAAAACAGGAGGGGGAGAAGTGAAAGCACAAATCGATTACTCGTTCAACCGGGCAGCAGCCGAGGCGAACAATATCACGACCTACTTTTTGAATGAAGGCGAGCGCATTATTACTGAAAACCGTAGCGGGGTCGACCGCTCCCACTCCCTATCGGGGAAATTCATCTACGAGGTCAATCAAAAGACTACGTTTATCAACAACACATTAAAGACGAATCTCGATTGGGATGATGTCAGGCTGAACGTCAGAGGTTCTTTGCCGAACAATCAGAAAGCCGCCCTACCCGACTACTATGTCGGGAATAATTTCAAGATGATAAAACGCTTCAGCGGGAAACATCTTGTGACGTTCACCAGCTCAAACGAATGGGAGTCGCTGCCACAGACGCTTTCTGTCGCAATGGATGACAATTTTATGCGCCAGCATGTCGAAGACCACGCTTTTTATACGGATGAAAGCGCAGCCTATGCTTTCTCGGTAAAGGGCATCACAATCAGCATGGAAGGAGGGCTGAAAGGATATTGGCGGTCGATGAAGTCTGAAATGTCAGAGTTGCCCGAGCTTTCAGAGAGGGCAGATGATTTCGTCAACACTGTCAGCACTAACTATTTCACAATCTATGCCAGACCGAAAGTGGAATATTGGGTCAAACGCGTCAATTTCAAGTTGGAGGCTCCGCTGAGTTTCGCACAATACGCATTTGACAAGGCAATCGCAAACCACAGCGAAGTTTATTTTTCGCCATCGCTGAGCATGAACTGGAAACCCAACAACCGCATATCGTTTAATCTCAGAGGCGGAACGGGTCGCTCGCCTATGGAGCTGAGCATGATTCAACCCGGCGTCGTGATGACGGATTACCGCTCGTTCAGACGCGGAACCGATGATTTCTATAACAGTTCATCTGAAAACGTGTCGGCAAACATCGCGTACAAACACACGCGCAGAGGATTATTCGCCAATGGGTTAGTAATCCAATCATGGTCGCACACGCCGTACACTCTGGCGCAGCAGCTGTTGGGCGATTATGTCGTCTACACATATTCAACAGCCAAAGGCAAGGGACAAATGTTCTTAGCAAGCGGAAATATCGGCAAAACCCTTGATTTCATGCGGGGAAGCGCCAATATAAACGGCTCTTACAGCCGCAACGAAACGCATCTTCTGTCGGAAAATCAATCGGTCAATTCGGTCGGAACATCATGGTCGGTCGGGGGTAAAATCAGCGGCGCGCCGCTGAAATGGTTAGGATTCGATTACAGAATTGCGTTCTCGAACACCCGTCTGGCGATGAACTATTTTAAGGCGTCGTGGCTTAGCGGCATGGAAAACGAACTGCTAATCAACGTTATGCCCCACAAGAAATGGGAGTGGCGCATAAGCGGGGAGCATTACCGCAATGAGTTGACAGAGGGGAATTATAAGTCAGTCGTTCTGCTTGACACCAAACTTATCTACAAACTGAGCAAGCGCTTCGAACTCTCAGCGAGTCTCAGCAATATCTGCAATCAACGCAGCTATAATTATAAGTCATACAATCAGCTCAATTCGTTCGAAAGCCAGCGTTGGCTACGCGGACGCGA
>CAMWNF010000174.1 GCA_947175535.1 uncultured Bacteroidales bacterium | reverse complement strand
TAACGTACCTCATACAATCATTGTCTATACACTCGACGGAACAACGCCAACTCGTACATCTACTCGCTATGAAGAAGGCTCGCCCATCCATATTGACAAAACGACAACCGTTACCTTTGGAATCATTGCGCCAAACGGCTACATGTATATCGACAAACCCAAGACATACACCTTCCCCATTGCAACCGAGCCTGAAATACCTGCTTCGACTGTAAAAATCACTGTCAACACCGGTTCGCTTGAAGACCAGCTTATGGAACTCGACCGAGACTTTATCGAAGGCCTCGAACTTCACGGCACAATTAACGGTAAAGACCTCGCTACCCTCTGCAACACTAAAGGCATGATGAGACGGCTGAGCTATCTCAACATGAAAGACGTAACTTTTGAGTATGATGATTATTGCTATAGCACCGGTTCCTATGCTCCGGAAGGCGGTATGGGACAGAGCGGGGTCATATATATCTATTTCAGTGCTGAGAATTCCGAAGAATATCGCTCAACAGGCCCAATGACCGGGCGTTATGATATTCACAGCAATAATCTTACAGGCGCATTCTCTGGCCATCCCGCCCTCACCCGCGTAGAATTACCAGATTTCTTAACAACAATCGGTAGTGCATTTGGTGGATGCCCGAATCTTAAGATGGTGACAATGTCACCCAATATGACCGAAATCGGAGAATCTGCATTCGATAACAGCCCCATTGAAATCATAAACATTCCGGAGACTCTTGAAATTATAAACCACGCTGCTTTTAGTGGTACACGAATCACCGGTGACTTAAATCTACCCAAACTTAAATATATCGGTGATGGTGCTTTCGGCAATACTAAAATCCTCAGTTTCGTATTTAATTCCGGAATCGAATACATAGGTAAGGGTGCGTTCTCAGGAACTCTGCTGGAAAGTGTGAATATGCCTAATCCTCCGGAAGTTATTCGCACTAATACCTTTGCTTGTGACGAACTTAAAGAAGCGAAATTCGGCGAAGGTCTGAAACGTCTTGAAGCTAATATCTTCGGCTATAATACGCCGGAAATAATCGAACTTCCCCAGTCGTTGATTGAACTTGCTGCTTATGCTCTGCCTGACAAATATATCCAATCAATCACTCCGGAAGATGGTATCCGCTATGTCGGTGGCGTGGCTTATCAGGTTGCCGAAGAGCGCGATGAGTACACTATTAAAGCCGGCACTAAATCTCTCGCCGAAGAGTTGTTCCAATGGAATTCGTCGGTGAAAAAAGTCACTGTGCCTAATACAGTTACTATTGTTGGTAAAAGAGCTTTCGCACGCTCAGGAATTGAATCTATACCAACGATGGAAGGCGTAACCGAATGGCCCGAAGAATTATTCGATAATTGTCTGAATCTTGCCCGCATCACTATTCCGGAAAATATTACAAAGATTGGCTATAACGTATTTAATTATTGCTCTTCATTATGGCAAGTCAAGTATAACGCAATAGATGCTGATTTATCAGGCTTCTGGGGCTACCGTCCTTCAAATGTCAAGGTAATACTTGGCGACAAAGTAGAGCGAATTCCGGGAGGTCTGTTTGAGGGGAATGTTACTAATACTGATTTAGTTTTACCCAAAAGTGTTGAGCGTATCGATACAGCCGCCTTCGGAGGTAACAGGAATCTTCGCAGCATCTATCTGCCTGACGGAATTAAAGTCATCGAACCCGAAACTTTCAGCTCGTGTGATAATCTCGAAGAAGTCCACATGCCGTTAAATCTTGAAAGAATATCTGAAAGAGCATTCTACATGTGTGAATCTCTTAAGACCATCTCAATTCCAGAAGGGACGAAGATTCTGGAAGAATACGCATTCTTCTGCAATTACAATGCTTCAACATTATATCTGCCTTCCACATTAATCTCAATAGGAGGGGCAGCATTCTATCAATTGGGAAGTAACACTGAGGTTAAAATAACCGCTGCTTCGGTTGACCCGCTGATAGCTGACGATAATTATAAAGATATTTTGTATGGAGTTGAAACAAGAGATGTCGTTCAGATAAAAGTGCCTAACGCAAGTGTCGAGGATTATAAAAATCATCCTCAGTGGGGTCGCTTTGCAGCCGTTATCGTGCCTATCGATGAAATCGCCGCTAAGGAAGAAAGCGTCTCGACCTCGTTTGAAACAGCTGCAATCGACGAAACTACCGACCTCTCCGACGCCGTTGTAGGCGACATCTATGTAACAGTCAGCGAAGACAGTGGCGACGGCTACGACGCTACTGACGGCAGTATAGTCCTCAGCTCTACCATGACTGACGATGACGCTGAAGCAATCGGCGGTCTCGCTCCCGGCAAATCAGACCTTGCAAACCGTTTCAACGGTCTTGTAGTGATGGTTCACGAAGGTAAGGGAACTGTAACCATCAACTGCCTGACTATCGGAACAAAACATGTAGGCGTTAAGATTGGCGACGGTGAACCGGCATCATTCAAGAAAGACAGCAAGGGCGATATCACGGTCGAATATAGCGTGGCGGAAGACACTTACGTTTATGTCTATGCTATCGAAACAGCTCCAGCTGCCGATCCCGCAGAAAGCCCCCGCCGCATCAAATCTCGCGCTGCTGACGACTGCATCAAGATTTATGCGATTACAGTAGCTCCGACATCACTCAGCGGCATCGAAGACCTCGAAGTTGAAAGCAATCTCTCACCCGTCACCGACTGGTACACTATCGATGGCTTTAAGGTTGAGAATCCTTCTGCAAAAGGCATTTATGTCGTGAAACGCGAAGACGGAACAGTCTCTAAAATTATGATTAAATAAAACCACACACAAATCCTCTTTTACACTGAAAAAGCGTTGTGTCGGATGACACAACGCTTTTTTATTTACCGAGCGCATTGCTACCAGCTACGCCATTGCGCTACCCTACCGGGCATCAATTCCACAAGCGAAACAGACGCGCCAAGCGCGTCGCAAGATAATAGCATGGGGTTGAACGAAGTGAAACCCCATGTAATATGCTATATAAAAAGAGACCCGCAAAGCGTGGTCGCGTGAAATTCCTCACGACACCCCTTCGCGGGTCTC
>CAMWNF010000173.1 GCA_947175535.1 uncultured Bacteroidales bacterium | reverse complement strand
AGACTGTACAAAAGCTTATGCAGTCTATGGGGCTTAAAAGTCAGATACGCAAAGTTCGCTATCGATCATATAAGGGAACGGTAGGTAAAACTGCCCCCAATATCATAAATCGAAATTTTACAGCATCGGCACCTAATCAGAAGTGGGCAACCGATATAACTCAGATAAATATAGGCAATACAAAGCTGTATCTATCATCGATACTTGATATGTACAATGGTGAAATTATATCCTATAACATATCTAAATCACCAAACTTAGAGCAAGTATGTGATATGTTAGACAAAGCTTTTGCCAAATACGATAATCTTGATGGATTAATTATCCACTCTGATCAAGGCTGGCAATATCAACATTATGGTTATAGACAACGACTTAAACAACGGAACATAACTCAAAGTATGTCACGAAAAGGAAACTGTCTTGATAATGCAATGGCAGAAAACTTCTTCGGCATTATGAAGTCAGAACTTCTATATGCCGAGACTTTTGAATCGCCGGAAGCCTTTATAAAGGCTTTGGATGAATATATTGATTATTATAACAATAAAAGAATCAAATCCCGGTTAAAAGGAAAGAGCCCGGTGAAATACCGAACTCTTTCTATAACCGGTTAATGTTTAATCTGTCCAACTTTTTGGGGTCACTTCATACATCGCGTCCGCATCCGGATGGTCACCGTCATACCCCAAGAAGCTCTCGCGACCGCTAAAGAACTTATTTCACCATCGCGCCGTTCTTCCTTAAAAATGACTCGATTGTATTATAACCCGGAAAATCTTTCGATATCACTTTTCCGTCGCGGTCAAACATCACATAGCGCGGTATCGCGTTAAACCCGAACAACTCGCGCAACAGATTGTAAGCATTGTTGCTCAGATAGTGCGAATCCTCACCAACGAAATTTTCCGTTACAAACCTATCATAATCCTTTCGCGGTGATAACGATTCATCCGTGACAAAGATTGCTGCGAAGTCAGGATTGTTGAGATTTCTTTCCCTGAATTCTTTCGACTCCCGGATAGCGGCGCGGCAAGGCCCGCAGCTAGTTGCCCACAGGTCCATGAGAATATATTTGCCTTTGTAGGGCGCTATCATCTCCTTAACGAGATTGCCCGCCTCATTGTCAGGCAGTTCAAACGGCTTGTATGCCGATAGATAATAGTCGCGTAGTGCACTTTTTACCGCATAATTTACTATCACCTTGTTCGCTTCCAATTCGTTAAGTGCCGCATACGCCTCGCTTTGACCTACCTCGTCCGGCTTCATACGCGACATGCATAGTTTGTTGGCTGTTGCCATTTGCCACCATAGCGGCGCATTGTCTGTTCCGAAAAATTCAGCAATGGCATTTTTTTCATTGATAAGATTGCGAACCAATGCTCTTGTCCTCTGCTCTCGGGTTGGGGCGCCGGCTTTTAACATCGAAACAATATACTCAATATTTTCTTTATTCAATCCGTTTCGTGTGGCTGCGTTATAAACTGCTTTGTTGATATTGATAACAGAATCCACCGTCAGCCATACTTCCTCGCCGTCATGCTCTTCGATTTTCATAAGCAACTGTTCTTCTTCCTCAGTCAGAGTGCCTCCGAGACTTTTTATATAATCTAATCCTCTGTCCTCGACAATATACAGTCGGTCCTCTTTAAGATTAAGCCGTCGGTCGAAGTTGGTGCTGTATTCCAGACGGTTGAAAAGTACGTTGTATGTTGATGAAAGCGGCAGGTCGGCATCTGGCGAATATTCTTTCAGATACTGATAGAATATTTCCGGTTCTTGAGGCATGTCGCGCTTCTTTCTCCGTGATGAAATAAGCAAGTTCATTGCCTGATCGAGCAAGACTTGAAGCCTCCCTGCTTTCTCTTGGGCTTTGACAATCTCCTTGACGCGAGGATTAATGTCCTCTCTGGCGATAAACTCGTCACGCATAGCCGTATAAACGTCGCGTTTCCCCTCTATCATTGCGACTGTTTCGTCAAGTAGTGTGCTGTCAGTCAGTTCGGGAAGGCATCTGTAGCCCCAGAGTTCCGGAGCATCGGCAAGCTGTTTGTTTATCGAGCCGAGTTCTCCGCCGTAGTGTATGTGCTTCTTAGGCTCATCTGAAGGCGCTGTTACGTCGATATACACCGTGAGATTCTTACCGGGCTCGAAGTAAAATTTATGCGCGAAATCTTCTCCTATTGTGGTAAGGATATGTTTGGGCATATGCATGCTCAATTCCGTTTCAAAACTTCCGTCTTCGGCGATCGCGACGCTTACCGGTTTGTCGATATGCAATATATCATCTTCGTCATACATTAGGAAACTCGTGCCGTAGATGCGCGGGTCATAGCCGACGATAACGCCCTTGAAAACCGAAGTTTTGGGATTGATATAAATCATCGAGTCCGGTTTGCCGCTGTAGTCGGCGCGGTTGGCTTTTTCCCATTTGTCAGCCGTAGGCCGATTATATTTCTTCCCGTCTAAGCGTATGCCGTAAATCCGCCAGCTTCCCCCTTTCTCGACAATATCCATTGTCGCCGGTTTGCCTTTGACAGCAGGATAGGTGAGCGTGAAACTGTGTTGCCCGCTTTCAGGCATTACGAATCTTTTGCCGAAAACAATGTCGTATGCTGCTATCGGTTGCAGTGCCTCGCCGTTGATCTCCATTACTAAATTGGTATCAACATTAATCCAGCTGCCGGGTCGGTATTTCACATCGAAACAAAGGCGCGTACTATCTTTGAAAAACTCGGCGCGCTTCAGTGTTATTACGCTCGTATTGCTGATTTTGAACTCCGGCGAGTCAATGACCTTGATTGGCTTGGCATCTTTAGCTGAAACACTTCCGCTGACTGCGACAACCATCGCCGCAAGGCACACCATTAACTTTCTCATGATATTATGTTTTTTGCAAAGATAATAGTTTTTACGGGAACTGTATGTAATAGACGTAAACAAACCTTTAGAATAAAACGACAGATAGCCCAACTCGCGTCGCGCTGCCTGACTCAAAAAAATAGTTCTATTACTTATTGTAGTCTGAAAGATATTGGCAGTGCGAAAGTCGTAACGACAGGATTGCCTTCGGCATCATAAGCGGGA
>CAMWNF010000172.1 GCA_947175535.1 uncultured Bacteroidales bacterium | reverse complement strand
GCTATATTACTCCTGCATTAGAAGTTGGCGTGATAGAACGATTATACCCAAATCAACCCAAACACCCAAAACAGAAATATAGATTGACAGAAACTACAGATTAAATACACATCTCAAACGAGCCGTTTGGGTCAGAATCATAACCTCTTTTTCAAAGTCTACCTGAACTCCGCCAAAAAATAATCTCCCACCAAGCGTTGGATTGCAAATATTCCAATTTCACCCAAATGCTGTGTAACCGCATAAAACTAATAACCCTTCCTATGAAGCGGTTAAGCATAATATATTCCAAGATAATGGTGTTTTGCTCGGGCAAAAAGTGATACCTCACTAAATAAAAAAGAGCGGTCTTACGACTGCTCTTTCCGACCGGGCGAAACCGATCCCTAAAATCGTTGCTTACGCACTCGAAGTATTTCCTTTCGGGGAAACTACCCTTGTTTGTAGAGCAAAATTAATGATAATTTCGTAATCTACAAAACACTAACAATCAAAATTTGATAAAAGTTTGAAAAATCATGTTGAATTGTGTTCGTTTAGAATGCCTAAACCATTCGAGGCGGTCGGGTGTTTTTGACTTGGAAACCTCTGCTATATTATCGTCAGATGAACTCCACCGGAATTCGGTAGGATCGATATCCGTTGTGAATGAAAGCGTTTTAGTTGCACCAATGGGAACTACATATACTGGCTCGGCAAATTCGCAATAATAATGACTGTAAGTGACAAGCTTCTTAAATTTACGCCAATTTGAATCCTGAAATAATGCGAATTTTACATCAGGAACTACAACCATCACGTTATTATAAGCTTCTTCACAAAACGCATCATCAGCCAAAGTGGGAAGTTTCATATCCTTAAAAATAATCTCACCCTCTGTCATACCATAAAAAGCTTTCGATTCTATAGCTTCAATACCCTTCCTTATCTTAATGCATGTAAGAGTCTTAGACGAAGAAGCAAATGCGCCCTGTTTAATGGTGCAGGAGTTCCCATATCTGTCGTCATCATGTCCCAGTATGGCAGTCTTTAAGCCTGATACATTAAAACAAGTGACTGTTTTTAGCTCTATTCCTGTCACATAAAGGGTGTTGGCAGAGTAGGATCTACGTCCGTTCACATTTAAATCAATTACAGATACAGGAATCCCGTTTTCAATCCATCCTCCTGAATTACAATACCAAACACCTGAACTCGCGTCTCTACCTATCTGCGAAACCTTATAGTACGATACAATTGTAACTCCGCCCGAACCACCATTTTCGTTAATGGTAGAATACTCATAGCCATTTCTCGTAAAAAAGGCTCCGCTTGCGTCCAATGGAATCAAACAGATAGTTAAAACTATTATAAAAACAAGATTTGTCTTAAATCTCATCATTAAATTAATAAAATTTGGCGGCATATCATTGTATAATTTCCAAATCATCTGTGATAAAATTCAATTTCTATGAATAAGTAAAATGGTGAACAACCTCATATATATTCCGAAATGTGGTCTATCTCAGAAACGATAAATGAGCGAGATGTTTAAGGAACATTGAGAGAGTTTCGACGACGATAGGTAATCGGTCAAGCATTTAACTTTGGTACCTTCATTTACGGCGTAGGTCAGCGGTGCAGACTCTGCCGTGAATCCTGTTTTATTTAATATGCGGTGATTATATATATTGGAAAAACCGGCGTCATAACGTAAACTAAGGTCTGCTGAAAGTGGTCCGTAAATGGTAAATTCCGCTCCTATGCCACCAAGGAGAGAGACGGTCATTGCCGAGACGTCAGGTGTTTTCGTTTCATTTTCTGTTACATCTCTATTCCCGAAGTCATTCATATATTCGGCATTAATCATCAGGTTATCATATTGCGGATATACTCCATATGTATACGCTTGTCCGCTACTTTCAGTGAGTTTAGCTGATGACTTCAACCCGAAACGCACTCCCAAGTCGGCATGAAGCCTCAGTACTTTGGCACAGCGGAAGCCATAACTGAAATATAGCGGTACAGTCAGCCTTGACACCCTGCACTTCTGGTTCAAGTCGGTAATCTCTGTAAAACGCTGATAGCTTTCCCCATCCATATCAGCATATGCAGGAGCTGAATAGTTATAATTTAACTCGCCAACTGACAGTCGGGTGGAAATTCCACTATAGCCAACTCCGATATTGATTTCGAGACTATGCCTGTCCTTATGCCAGAAACGCCAGCCAAAATCCACACCGTATTCATCGCCGGAGGATTTTCCGGTCAAGCCGTTTATGTCAGACGTTATGCTTAATACATCTCCCAGACCAATCTGAGCATTAGCCTTGATTGCAAATTCACCCTCAGCAGTCTGTGCCAAGCTTCCACATGGGACTAAAAATGCAACAGCAAAATATAGTATCTTTCTTAATGTAGTCATCTATTATCTGATTATAATTTTCTTGGAATTAGTTTCTGCACCGGATTTTACCATAAAGACATATATACCGGGAATGAGCGAATTACCGTCGACAACTTCATCGACCATTGTCCCGCCATCATAGAATTGTGTCATGATAAGCATGCCATTCATATTATAGATATTGAGTACGGCGTCTTCATAACTTTCAATGGTTATTCTCGCCCCATGGGCAGTTGTGGTAATCCAGTTATCAGGATTGTTTCTGTCAGTAAGAGACAGGCGGGCATCATAAACGAGCTTAGAGCCATCAAAAGTCATATCTACTCTACCGTCAAGATATCTCAATCCGCCGGTGATGATACTATTGTCATCTTGCAGTTGATAAGCGAATACCCAGAAGTCGTTTAATTCATTATTATAAATCTCTGATGATGTGCGGCAGTATCTCCGTTCAGTGTCACCTATCACATGAGACGTTCCTGTCCGGTCGTCATAACCATAGATAAATCGATAGCCTTGCGCCGTCAGTTCCTCATCGCTTATAGGCATCATCACGACAAATGTGCATGATGTCCCGTTTCCTTTTCGTTCAAACAAGGTAGGAGTTGCCGGTCGATTTATAACGATAACCTTGCAGGTGGCGGTGACATTTCCGCATTTGGCGGTGATGGTTGCGACGCCGACCGACAAGGCGGTTACCGTGCC
>CAMWNF010000171.1 GCA_947175535.1 uncultured Bacteroidales bacterium | reverse complement strand
AAACGTAGACCATATCAAAGTCCTTAAGGCGTTTGTATAGCTCGGAAGACTCCGCGATAGCCGCACGGCAGGGTGGACACCATGTTCCCCAGAAATCGATAAGCACTATCTTTCCGCGATGGGGTGAAATTATTTCCTGTAACAGTTTATCACCGTCAGTCAGTCCTTTAAGAGCCGACGTGTCGGCAATAGATGATGCCAGACCGGCGGCGCGTTGTTCGATTTGCACATATTTTTCATTTTCAGCCATCACCTTGTTTAGAATATGGGGGTTCGTAATGGTAGCTGATAACATTTCCACAACTTCAGACGGAAACGACGCATGTATGTTGTCAAGAATATCGAACGCTCGATAAGTTACCCAGAGATCTTTAACGGCAAGGTCAAAATTCATTGAATCCATAACGGCGATGCCATGCGGAATTTCATGAATGAAGCGTTTGCTAAGATATGTACGTTTATAGTTTTCTCCGTTCATCACCTGAATATAATCCTTAAGTAGCTGTTTATTCCGCTGAACATGTTCCTGACGATATGCTTCTTTGGCAGCTGCATCATTGATTGAATCGTAGACAGGGTTGAATGCCGCGTTGAGGGAATCTATCCTCTCTATTATTTTCTGTTCGTCCGGAGTATATTGGATTTCGTGTTCGTATTTTTCAAAGTCGAATGTTTTGCTCCAATCGCGGTTGAGCGTCTTCATGAAATCATCGATGAAACGCGGGAAGGCACTTGAAAGTGAGTAGGGCGGTCCGGCGTATGGCATTAAGTTTTCCATAACGTAGGGAACCATACTGTCCGGAATGTGTACGAAGCCGAGTTGCTGACCGAGCAAGTGTATACGCTCGTTGTTAAGATGAGCTGCTTTGAAGCGATCGGAGAGTGTGGGGTAGAGAGCGCAGATACTGTCGAGTTCCAGAGTCAGGACGGTGGTGATACTGTCTGCATCATGGAAAAATTCGTTGAAGTGGCGTCCTTGATATTTATACCAATCCGCCCTGCGCCATTGCGGCTGATATATCATCAGTTCGTTTTGGACACGGCTGTCGGGACCCATGAAAAGGGTCTGCCCGAGTTTATAGTCGTAGAGCAGAAAGTAACGTTCGCCCGGTTCAATTACATTACGCAAAAATGTACGACCCCAGTCGGCACGTATTTCGCAAGAGTTATCAACTGGAAATTTCATTGAAAAGCGGCCGAGCGAATCCAATAAGGCAAATGGACCTACTTCTTGTTCGCCGGTAATGTTGTAAATCAAAATTTTATAAGCGTCTGAGCGTTCGCGTGCCCAATCGGGCATGTCCTTCAGCCAGCCGATAATTTCGACCGAGTCTCCCGGTGCATAGCCTGTGTCACGGAACTTCCGGCTGTCTTTGGTCGGGTAGGGAGGCATGGTGCGTCCGGTTATAGCCGAACAATTAAATGTCTTATTGCCGATTTTGATTTTCCGATGTCCGTCTTTCGCCTTGCTGACAGCGATTTTCAAAGTCTGAGCGCCATCTGTAATTTCAAAAGTTTTTGCGTTTTGGGCGGGTGTTGCGCCTACATAATTCCAGAAACGGGCGTCGTAAACAACGCAGTTGTCAAAAAAGCCGATGACCCAGTCGCCGGTCTTGTCGTCACGCCAGTTTGAGGGAATTAGTGTGGAGCGACGGGCTGAGCCGTCGGTTATACCTTGAATACGAAAATCGGGATTGTTGATGAAATCAAACTTTTCAGTCCCTGCCGGTAGAGCCGGAAAGCGAAGTGCGAAATCTATACTTTCAGTGCGGATAGTGTCTATGCCTATGCCTATGGTGTGATCTATGCATTCGCCTCCGATAGCGTGATATTTAACGCTGTCGACAAGGAGATAGGAATCTCCGGTTAAGTTAAATGCGAATTCCGGACGATAGCCTGCATGAAAATGCAGTATGGTTTCTTCCGGAGTCAGTTCAACCTTCTTAACTTCGAGCAGTCGCAGGAAATATCCGCCGAGCGGTTTGTTGTTATGCTCTACGGTCGGCTGTTCCCAGACGCGCGTCTTGCTCGGTGATGCGTTAACAGTCAGAAGCGACGAAAGCAGCAGTAACGCGATAGTAAGATGTTTCATGGGCTTATCGGATTTTACTGCAAAGTTAGCATATATATATTGTTATCAAACAAAAGCCCACAAAAAAACGGTGTGCCGTGTTTGAGCGGCACACCGTCATTATGAAAGGGAAGGGGTTAATCAGACTTCTGTAGCTTCGACTTCGATGGTGTCGTTGTAGATGCCTTCGATGTCGTCGCGGCTACCGACTACAAGGCGTTCGTATTCGCGAAGACCTGTACCGGCGGGGATAAGATGACCGCAGATGACATTTTCTTTCATGCCTTCGAGCGAGTCGGTCTTACCGGCAATCGCTGCTTCGTTGAGGACTTTGGTTGTTTCCTGGAACGATGCGGCAGACATGAAGCTCGATGTCTGGAGAGCGGCGCGTGTGATACCCTGAAGAATCTGCTCTGATGTAGCGGGCACGGCGTCACGGACTGTAACGGTCTTGAGGTCGCGGCGCTTGAGCGCCGAGTTTTCGTCGCGGAGCTTGCGGGCAGTGATAATCTGACCGGGCTTGAGTTCTTCGCTGTCGCCTGCGTCAACAACGACTTTCTTACCCCAGATACGGTCGTTTTCGTCCATGAATTCGCGTTTGTCAACAATCTGCTGTTCGAGGAAGCCGGTATCACCGGGATCGAGGATGTTGACTTTACGCATCATCTGGCGAACGATGACTTCGAAGTGTTTGTCGTTAATCTTCACACCCTGCATACGATAGACGTCCTGAACTTCGTTGACGATGTATTCCTGAACGGCTGTCGGGCCCATGATGTTGAGGATGTCGGCGGGGGTGATGGCACCGTCGGAGAGGGGAGTGCCGGCACGAACGACGTCGTTTTCCTGAACGAGGATTTGTTTTGACAGGGGGATGAGATATTTCTTGACTTCGCCGAGTTTTGAAGTGACAGAGATTTCGCGGTTACCGCGTTTAACCTTGCCGAATTTAACTTCGCCATCGATTTCAGAAACGACTGCAGGGTTAGACGGGTTACGGGCCTCGAAGAGCTCGGTTACAC
>CAMWNF010000170.1 GCA_947175535.1 uncultured Bacteroidales bacterium | reverse complement strand
TGGCGACCTTGAGGTTGAAGGAAGGATAATCAATCAGTATCAGACAATCAGGGCGATGCGAAAGAAGTTCGCGGCGAGTGGTCGAAAGATTTGAAAAGATAGCAGGAAGATGTCGAATCACTTCACTGAAACCCATAAACGCCATGTCGCGATTGTGGATTATTGGTTCGGCGCCTGCGGCAACTGTCATTTTATCTCCTCCGAGGAATGAGAAACGCGCATCGGGGTCAGCGACCCGTAGAGCATCGATGAGAGCCGCGCCGTGTAGATCGCCCGAGGCTTCGCCTGCTATTATGAAGTAATGCATCTTATACTGTTAAATTTAAGATTTTTCGGAACGTCGAGCACGGAAAAAGTCGCGTACAAGGGCAGAACACTCGTCGGCACACACGCCGCGGACAACAGTAGCCCGAGGGTGAAAAGGCTGCCGGCTGCAGATAGCAGAGTAGCCGCGAGCAGGGTCATCGGCTCCGATGACTATGCGTGAAAGCTGACTCCACGCAATGGCTCCGGCACACATCAGACAAGGTTCGAGAGTGACATAGAGCGTGCAATCCGACAGATATTTGCCACCGAGTGTCTGAGTCGCTGCGGTTATCGCCTGCATCTCGGCATGAGCTGTGACATCAGAGAGGGCCTCGGTGAGATTGTGACCGCGACCTATTACGCGACCGGACGGAGATACGACTATAGCTCCAACGGGAATTTCTCCGCGTTCGGCTGCATGCCGAGCCTCAGACAAGGCAAGCTGCATCATCCGAATATCATCGGCGGGAGTGGGAGCAGTCGCAGCAGAAGCCATCAGAGCAAATCTATTTTAAGTCCTTCGCGGGCTGTAATAACATCAGGAAACTCTTCCATGGCGTCGCGAAGGAAGGGTTCATCGCTGTCGTAAGCCTTTGAATAGTGACCGAGGACAAGACGCTTTACACCGGCAGCAGCCGCTATCCGGGCAGCCTCGCGCGCTGTGGAGTGTCCGCGTGGAGCGGCTTTCTCGGCAAAATCGTCGGCATAGGTAGACTCATGATAGAGCACATCGACACCGCGGACATCGTCGGCGACGGCTGGATTGTACATCGTATCCGAGCAATAGGCGTAGCTCACCGATGGGTCGGGAGGTGTGGTGAGACGTTCGTTGGCGATAACCGTGCCGTCAGGCATGACATAATCCGCTCCTTGGCGGATGTCTTCAAGCCTGCCGACGGGAATGTTGAAAAAACGTATCATGTCGCCGCGGAGATGGCGGGGTTTGGGCTTCTCTGAGAATTTGAAACCTACGCAAGGCACCCGGTGATAGAGAGGAAAGGTCTCGACGGTCAGCGCATGGTCTTCGAAGATGACCGCACGCGACGGCGTGATGATATTATATTTTATCTCAAACGATGTCTCGCGGCAGAACACCGCCATAATCTCGCGCAATATGCGTGCGCCCTCTGCAAACGTGTGAATTGTCAGAGTGCCGCCTTTTTCGTGAAGAGCAAGGGTGGAGAGCAGACCCGGCAGTCCGAGAAAATGGTCGCCGTGGAGATGAGAGATGAAGATGTGAGACAGGCGTGAGAATTTGAGATGCTGACGCATCATCTGCAATTGCGCCCCCTCGCCGCAGTCAATCATGAAAAGGCGGTCGCGGAAGTCAATCACCTGACATGCCGGCATGTGGCGCGTCGAGGGTGTCGCCGAACCACATCCGAGTATGTTGACCTGAAAATTTGCCATAGCGTTGAGGAGTGACGGTAAGAATGCTTATTCCTGTGCTTCTGTAGCGGCAAATTCCATAAGATACGCCTTGATGAAGTCGTCGAGTTCACCATCCATGACACCGTTGACATCTGAGGTCTGGAAGTTGGTGCGATGGTCTTTGACACGACGGTCATCGAAGACGTAGCTTCGGATTTGCGAACCCCACTCTATCTTCATCTTACCGGCTTCGACCTTTGCCTGCTCCTGAAGACGGTGCTGCAACTCCTTATCATATAGGATTGACCGGAGTTGACGCAGGGCGTTTTCCTTGTTCTTGGGCTGGTCGCGGGTCTCGGTGTTTTCGATGAGGATTTCTTCCTTCTCGCCAGTGTATGGGTCGGTGAACTGATAGCGCAGACGTACGCCCGACTCGACCTTGTTGACGTTCTGACCTCCTGCGCCACCGCTTCGGAAGGTGTCCCACGACAGCAGAGCAGGTTCAACCTTGACTTCAATCGTATCGTCGACCAGCGGAGTGACAAACACCGAAGCGAACGATGTCATGCGCTTGCCCTGAGCATTATAGGGCGAAACGCGCACAAGGCGATGCACGCCGTTCTCGCTCTTCAGATAACCGTAGGCATAGTCGCCCTCGACATTGATTGTGCATGATTTTATGCCGGCTTCGTCGCCGTCGAGAATGTTGGCAATCGAAGTCTTGTAACCTTTCTTCTCGCACCAGCGGAGATACATGCGCATAAGCATCGATGCCCAGTCCTGACTCTCGGTGCCACCCGCGCCGGAATTGATTTTCAAAACGACGCCGAGCTTATCTTCCTCGCGGCGTAGCATATTACGCAGTTCGAGGTGTTCGATTTTAGAAATTGCATCTGCATAGAGGCGGTCGAGTTCATCCTCCTCAACAAGCCCCTCCTTAAGGAAGTCCCATGCGACAGACAACTCGTCGACAGCGGATTCGACTTCTTTGTAACCGTCAATCCACTGCTGCAAGTCCTTAATTTTCTTCATCTGAATCTGAGCTTCTTTCGGATGTTCCCAAAAATCGGGCACGTGGGTGCGGAGCTCTTCTTCTTCTACCTGAATTTTCTTGCTGTCGATGTCAAAGATACCTCCTCAGCGCCAGCTTGCGCTCAAAAGTCTCTTTTAATTGTTCTTGAGTAATCATATATGATTAGTTGTCAAACGTTTGGTTAATATACGAATTAAATTAGAATACAAAATTAGCAATCATTCTCCGATAATTCAAAAAAAAAGCCTAACTTTGCACCATAAAGCCATGCCCGTCGGGGCAAGCAACGAGGAGTGGTGCTCGAGTGGCTGAAGAGGCACGCCTGGAAAGCGTGTATACGCCAAAAGCGTATCCCGAGTTCGAATCTCGGTCACTCCGCAGAAGCTTCAAGAGAGAAGCAGACAATTTTTCGGAGAGATGGCAGAGTGGTCGATTGCGGCGGTCTTGAAAACCGTTGAGGGT
>CAMWNF010000169.1 GCA_947175535.1 uncultured Bacteroidales bacterium | reverse complement strand
ATTCTTGATTTCGTTTTTACATTGCAAAGATAACGACACCTTTCGCCAAAACAAGTCGAAAGGTGCCGTTATCGCATAAAAATGTCTTGTCTTACTCAAGACCAAGGTTTTCCCATGCTTCCTCAAATTGTCCCACAGAGAAGGGATTCTTAAAGAATTTACGTTTATTGGTTGAGGTGTCTTTTCCCTCAATCCATTTTAATGCGAGAGCAACCGTGCCGTTTTCAGAAAGTTGTCCTGAACGCTCAACATCGTTTATATACCACTTTTCGGATTCAAAAGCAAGTTTGATAACTTGTTCTTTACTCATGATATAAAGCGTGAAGTGAGGGATTTCACTGCTTGTGTCAACATTAACGAAAATCCACGGACAACGGATTTTTTCATGAAGTGATTGCATTGCTTTTGCCTCATCAAAAGCTCCATCTGTAAGAAAGTGTTTGTGCGAAAGTCCGAGGTTAAATGATTTTGCTCCATCAAACGATGATTTGACTTGAACCGGAACAAACTTATTTGTGGAAGGATTGCCACAAATGATATCAAAAGACTTGGCATTTCCAACTGACATATTAATGTTGGCAGCAGTATATCCTTTCGCAAGCATACGCATTAAAACGTAATATTCGCCGATTGCTCCTTTTACTTGTCTGTCTAATTCAGCCATAATAATTTAGTTTAAAATATTTATGTAATAGGTTAACTTTCCGCAGGCTACCTTGTATTGGAAAAATTAAGGAATATAAAAAGGGGTTGCCACCCTTGCGCTCTTGTAGGTATCGCCAAACACCTGAATACACGCACAGATGGCAACCCATATATTTGATATGAGTTGCACTGTGCCTTGTGTATTCTTTGAGTGATAATTTGGCGATTTCACAAGAAGCAAGGCTCTTTCTTCTTCAATATCTTGTCTCTCTTGACCTTGCAAAGATAAACAATTTTTCGGTTCATCGTTAATTAATTCTTCTTTTTCCTATTAATTCAACCAACGGCTAATCACTTGAAATTTCATCAAAGTTAAGCGAAAGTTTTTATGAATTGCACTCGGCTACATAAATACAAATGATATTTTCGATATTATCAATTATCGTTTTCTGAAAAATTAGCATCAGTGCGATTTCTGTTAACATTGTATAAGGTATACTAAGTTCGGTTATGAATTTCTTGGCAATGTAAAGAGGTAGTTTATCGAAGAGCTTATGTTTAGTCAAAGTCCTATTATAAAAGAATGTAACCATGGCATCTTTAATTAGCCACATGAGGTCCCTTTTTGACATTGCTTTCCTATAGAATGACAATTCACCCTCAAGATATGACGCGTAGGTTAAAAGGAGATCAAAATCGGAAATGTTACCTCTAAACTTGACTGACTGCGGTGGGATAGGAACGTCAATTTTAATTTCTTCAGTAATAAAGAGATTACAGTTCAGAATGATTGTGATGTCTATACCTTCTATTGTAATTTCGCATATCAATTTATCGCTTCTGAAATCGAACCAAATATTCTCTTTAGATACCTCAATCTTTAATCTTTCACAGATATAACGTTTATAAATCTCCTCTAACGATTCTTCCATTTTTATTATATATTGGTTTCCAATTATGTTGCAAAGGTAAGAGGGGCTTTAGCCGTAACACAGCGAAAGGTTTTAGGAATTGCAGATTATACTATAATTTTGCCCGATTTATTATGATTTATGCTTCCGAAACGGATTGAAAAGTGTAGTTTTTGATGCTTAAAACGGGTTGAAAAGTGTAATTTTTGGGGAATTGGGGAATTTTTGGTAAATTTGTAGCGATATGAATGATAATCAGATTACCAACAGTCGTGAATTGCTGCCGGAACCGACAATACGCCGGTTGCCGTGGTATCTCGCATACGTGACTCTGCTCCGTAAGAATGATGTGGAATATGTTTCATCGACAAAAATCGCTGATGAACTGAATGTCGATTCTTCGCAGATTGCCAAGGACCTTTCATTCCTGAACATCAAGGGCAAGACACGCATCGGCTATGAAGTGGCGTCGCTCGAACAGGCGTTGCGCGATTTTCTCGGGTTCGACCAGTCGCATAACGCGGTGATGGTCGGGTCGGGCAGTTTGGGCGCAGCTTTGATTTCGGACTCAGGTCTGCAACGCTACGGTCTGAACATCGTGGCAGGAGTTGATATCGACCCCAAGATTGTAGGCTCTGAAATCGGCGGTATACCTATCTATCATATTGACAGATTGAAAGAACTTGTCAAGAAGATGCATATCAGAATCGGCATTGTGGCAGTGCCCGTCGACAGTGCGCAGGATGTTGCCGATACTATGGTTGCCGCCGGCATCAAAGGCATCTGGAACTTCACGCCTTACCGTATCAGAGTGCGTGACGGAGTGGTTATCGCAAATACTTCGATATACTCCCATCTTGCGCTGATGTATAACCGTCTCGGTACGCTCAATTTATAATGAAAGCCATCTGCGATTTCGGAGAGCGCATCCGTCACTTCGCCGACTCTTCGGCGCACCGCAACCGTTATCCGTTTTTCATTCCCGACACTTCTGTCGAATGGAGTGCAAAAATCTGTCCGGTAATAAAAATCAGTAGATTAGGGACTCATATCGCGCGAAAGTTCGCTTCGCGATATTATGACAGCGTCGCACCTGCAGTTATTTTCATGCCGTCGGATGCTGCGGATGATTTCGCGAATGCCGACGAACGTTATTTTGTCTGTGACTCGGCGTATTGTCTCGGTGACAGCGTGGCAATCGGCGGACAAGAGACTGAGCATATCATTTCAATCGGTGACAAGCAGCTGAATTTCACGACTCAAACGCTAAATGCCGACGAGATTGTTAGCAAGTTGTCGGAGTTCGCTACGCTGAAGATGGGCGATCTTGTTATCTTCGGCAACAATGGATTCAACATCAGTATCAATGTGGGCGAGCAACTGACTGTCAAGTTGGATGGTGCGGACTCTATTGATATCAAAATCAAGTAGACACGGATTTCATGTCGGTTAGACACATTCTTGCGGTTCTGTCTGCTACGGTCATTCTGTCGGCACAGGCGGGACTGCGGAGCGCTCATTTTGCCGAATCGTCGATGATGGCGAACGGACGATGGATTAAAGTCGCAATCGACAGCTGCGGAGTTTACCAAATCAGTCACAGACGGTTGGCGGAACTCGGTTTCGATAATCCGGGCGCGGTCAGTGTCCGCGGTTTCGGTGCGACATCGCTGAGTGACAATAATTTCAATGAATCGCTTCCTGATGACAATCCTCCTGTCAAGTTCATGCATACTGATGACGTACGTCTGCTTTATTAAGGCTAAGTA
>CAMWNF010000168.1 GCA_947175535.1 uncultured Bacteroidales bacterium | reverse complement strand
AGGTGGAAAGTGATTTCAGGGTATGGTTGGCGCAGTTGAATATGAACTTTGCTCCGCAGGCTATCGAACAAAACTTCCCAATGATCAGTCGGTCATGGTTTATCGGATAATGATACAGCACATTATTCTTCTCGAAATCTCGCGGATCATTCTCAAAATCATTATAGATTGTAAAATCACCGACCTCTATTGTCGGGCGAGTAATTACCGATTTGAGGTATACCGTATGCGCATCACCGGTTCTTGGGTAAATCTTACTGCTATCCATTTATAATGTTTTTGAGTGTCATTTTTACATACTCAATATCGCTATCGGTCAGTAGCGGTATGAGCTGTTGAATTTCGTTAATGTCTTTATCCCACCATTGTAAGCGTAGTAATAACTCTATCATCTCGTTATCAAAACGCTTTTTAATCGGTTTAGCCGGATTGCCTGCGACGATTGTGTATGGGTCTACATCATGTCCTACGATACTACCAAGTCCAATAATAGCACCATCACCAATATGCACGCCTGGCAGGATGGTTGCGTTTTGACCGATCCAGACATCATTTCCAATGATGGTATCACCTTTCAGGGGTAAGTCCTCAGGAGCCGGAGATGTTTGTCTCCATCCCTGCATTATATAGAAAGGGTAAGTCGAAGCTGCATTCATCTGATGGTTCGCACCATTCATTATAAAGGTAACGCCCGATGCAATTTGGCAGAACTTTCCGATAATAAGTTTGTCCCCGTTAAAATCATAATGGTGCAACACATGCTTTTCAAAATCAGTATCACTGAAGTATGTAAAATCGCCTACTATTATGTTGGGGTTCTTAATTGTCGGTCTTACATGGGTGACGGTCTTGCAACCTGTCACCGGGAAAATGATATTGGGGTCTGGTTTCATATACTTATGATACTTCCTAAAAACTACTGTTAGGAAATTTTAGTTCCATCTCGATGCAACTCCATGTTTCACTGAGACATTCATATTTTTCTATTTCGGGTCTTGAAACACGGCGGAAACCTGCTGCCTCATAGCAATGTATGGCCGATGGGTTGTTTTCAAATACGCCGAGCGATACTTTTGTGGCATCAAGTTCTGCGAATGCATAATCAACCGCCATACTTACAAGAGCCTTCCCGAGACCTCTACCACGTTTTGAATCATCCACGATCACGAACCCGATACGTTGTTCCGAGTGATCGTCGGCAGGTACGCGCAATGTGATATATCCCAAAATCTCATCACCGTCACACATTGTCAATGCACGAGATTTATCCCCGTCAATATAATTCTCATGATAATAATTCATATCTTCCGGGGCAACAGGATAATGCTCATACCTGTCAGCGCACCACTGGCGCATAAGATACTCGCTTTTAATCCACGATACTATTGTAGTAGCATCCGAAGCCTTGTATGGGCGCAATCTAAGGTTCATGATTTTTTACTATTGGAATCCTAAGAACGGTTTTCATCTTTTCCGGACTGCATTTTCTCGGGTCGGAAAGATAAATCTCATGATGACGGCGTCCGTCGGTAATATCTTTTACATAACCTTGAGATTGTATGAAGCGGTCTATTGATTTAAGAGATTCAGCTTCTGAGTCGTAAGATCCGATATGCATGCTCTGAGCGCACAGCCCCTCTTGTAAACTAAAGAAACGGAGAGGTACGCAATCGATATGTTTTTTTCTTACTACTTCGCGTTTTGCCCATTCCACATCATTGGCTTTTACAAAATCAGGTACGCGAATCATTGCTATCCAGTTGAATGCCGATTTATCAGTGAAATCATTCTTATTGGCATTGTCAGTCCACCAAAGACTTTCAAGAGGCGGAACTACATACTCAAAGAACCCTTCTATCCTGTAATCGGCTTTATGACTCATCTTTAGTGTATAAGCCACTGGGTAAAGCATTCCTATAGCTTTTTGGTATTCACCTTCAGGCTCATTTGGATTGCCGCTGCCGAATACTGCGATGTAGTTCATCTCAGGAACATACACTATTGAAGGAGTGGCCTTAGGCATATATAATTCCTTATATTCTTTTTTAAAATCAAAAGCCATATAAATTTAGTTGCGTTTATAGTTACGTTTTATCTCGTCGATGGATTTACCACCAATGCCAAAGTTCTCGTCTGGAATCTCTTTGATCGTTACGGTAAAGAACTGCTCCGGGATATGGGTTATCTCGGAAGCTGTAGCGGTCAGCCGCTCAATCAACTGCTTTTTCTGTTCAGCGGTCAGCTTGCCGCTCTCAATCGATATGTATGGCATAATTGTATTCAAAAATTGGATATGGATATTCCCTCGATTCCGCATTTTTTGATGTTATTTTTAACCTTTTCGATGGTTGCATCAGTAACATCGTCTCCTACAGATATATGAAGTTCCGAGCCGGTTTTGAGCCGGTTTATCTGAGTAGAATACATTGTTATGTAGTGCCTATGTATTATACTATTTACTTGGAGAGATGACTTCTTTTATCGCTGAATATAGATTGGGGTTTGAGGCGAGTATGCTATGATTTCGATTGGTGCGGATAGAGTCTATGATGACACCTGATTCAGAAGCGACCAGTTGACCGGCAGATACATCCCAGCGATTCAGATTTAATTCCCAATAAGCATCGAAGAATCCCGCTGCTGTATAACAGAGGTCTATTGCAGCAGATCCCATTCGTCTTATACCGCGTACACGTAACGCCATGCGGCATATCTCGGCAAGATTGTTGTCGGGGTTGTCATTCCTGTCATATGGCATCCCTGTCGCCACAACTGCTTTTGACAGTTCCGATTTGTCAGAACAGTGGATAGGATTACCATTTAACCATGCACCCATCCCCTTGACTGCATAGAAGCATTCGCCGAGATACGGAGCATAGACCACACCGAGTATCGTTTCTTTATTGCGCTCCAGTGCAATCGAAACGCAGAAAGCTGGTAAACCCATTGCAAAATTGGTCGTCCCATCCAATGGGTCGACAACCCAACGCCATTCCCGGTTTTCGTGATCTCTACCTGATTCTTCAGAGATAGTGCCATGCGATGGAAAATGCTGGTGTATGAAAGAGAGAATGGAGGCTTCCGATTCTTTGTCGGCAATTGTCACTACATCACTGTCGTTCAGTTTGGTTGATTGTTCAATATTTGCCTTACGGAAGTATTCCATGTGTATATCTCCGGCTTTTTGGGCCATAGTGAATGCTGCGTTCAGTAACACTCGATACTCATCTAGGATGTTGGGCAGAAATTGTGTTAAATTCATATAGAATTGTTTTATGCGTCCGTCAGCTCTAAATGGCGCAGATAACAAAAGAAAACGTGAGCCGACAATG
>CAMWNF010000167.1 GCA_947175535.1 uncultured Bacteroidales bacterium | reverse complement strand
GGAGAGTTGGGCTTTGCGGGCGTCTTCGGGAGAGATTGTTGACGGATGATAGGGGTTGCCAACTATGTTTTTGCCGGTAAGAAATTCACACCACGCACAGGCGGCGACGTAGCGTCCAAGGTCGTGAGATAGGTGATAGCCGTCTGAATTCAATATATCTCCAAATTGTTCGCGGGCATTCTGAATCGCGATACCTGCCGGCACGACACGCACTATGTCCACCTTGGGCAACTCCGAGCAGACGGCAGCGGATATGCTGTCGTTCATCGCCTGCTGACTGTTTCCGTAATTTTTGAAACCAGAGTGGTCTGAGTCTTTGGCATAAGCCCACGTCATATGCCAGATGATTTCGGCATTTTTATTCGGCATCAGTCTTATCACTTCAGTTTTCAATGCCGGAAGATTAGTGTATGTGGCTTTCTGACCGGAGAAATGACTCGCCTGTTGAAGACTTATAATATCCCATGGTTCGTCGGTGATGATATCCTGCAACGTGACATTATCGGTCATCACTTTTTTGCCATCTACAATTTTGCGATAGGAGTATTCAGGTTTGCCGCTGAGAATATTTTCATAATGCCGGTCAATCGAACAACCCGGAATATACGAATTACCAATGATCAGAGTATCACCACCGGCGAGAGCCAGTTCATAGAGATTTTGTTCGACTGCATCTTGTGAAAAACTGTTTCCAATTGCAAGGACACGCAGTGTGCGGGCAGATACGCCAAAGCTACAGATGACAAATAAGAGCAGCGAAAGAAGTATTCTCATGAATGAATTGAATAAATGGTTATGAATAACTTCCACAAAATTAATAAAAATCGGTAAATCAAAAAAAGGCTCGCATCGATATTGACGCGAGCCTTTGATTTTAATCGGATTTCGGGATTATTTCACCACAAGTTTACGGGTGGTTCCGTTATCATATTTCACTACGTACACGCCGGGGGTAGCATCGGCTGCTTCAACACGACGGCCTGTCAAATCGTAGACAGTCTTAATCTCTGCATCGTCAGAAATTATATCATTGATACCGGCTGCGCCAGTAGATACAGGGATAGAGAGTTCAACACCAAGACCTTTAACTACAACATTGCCGGTAACAGCATTGGCTTTAGTATCGAGACTTGCTTTGAGGACACATTTGTCATACTGACCGGTGATTGAAGTTTTCACGCCAGCGGGAGCTTCAACGGTAAGGCCTGCTGCAGCATAATAGCTGTCAAGCGCAACTTCAACCACACTTCCATCAGCAGGAAGGGATATTGTCTCGCATTCTGTCGCCAACCAGGGATATTCAGCTAAAAGACCAATCATGAATGCACCACTTAAAGATATACGGTGTCCGTTTTCCATATACTTCATCGGAGCAATTTCATAATAAGGCTTACCATCGGTATGGCTTGTGAGGTCGATATGCTTTATTGTATATCCAAGGCAAACGCCACTGGGGTCGGGAAGTTTATTTTGCCAGGGAACGAAATAATATACATCCTCAGAGCGGAAACCTTCTATTGACACGAAATAGGCACCAATCTCACCATCCTTATCGGAGGTCTTCAATATAACCGGTTCATCGAAATCGAATGGAATGCACAGAAGACTCTTTGAGGGGTCCTGACGGATAACGTCAGCTCCGGTAATAGTCTTGCTTGCAACTACATCCATTGTGGTATAATCAAAATTATTTTCCTTTCCGTTTATAATACTACGGACTGTCACGGTGAGCTGTACATCACCGCCCATCTGCCCGAGACCTAACAAATTGGCACCGTTAAGAACCATCGGAGCACCGGCGACAGGTTTAACAATGTTACCGATACCGATAAGGTGGACATAATCACCGTCTTTCTGTTCCTCACCGTTGAGCTGGTACTTAAGCCAGTATTGGTCTGTGTTAGCTCCATCGTAGCCGAATACGGGAATCGAGCCACCGCCCAAGTTTCCAAACAAATTACTTTCATTAATTATAATTCCATCGAAATCAAGGTGATGAGCATTAAACGGAATTACATCAAGAGGATATATCCCCTCTTCATCTTCAAAATCCATACCCATCGGCTTACCACCTGCCTGAAGGATGGAGAATGGAGCCTGATAGTCGGCAGGAATTCTCTTTTCTCCAGCATCTGCGTGAAGAACGGGAGATGAATAGAAACTATAACCGGGAAGTTCCTCTGCGTTGTATTCAGGTTTATAAGTTATTGTGAAGCTTTCTGAATCGTCAGAGGTAATCGCATCTTCACTTCCTTCTGAATAACAAGACCATGTATAGTCAATGCCTTCTTCGACATTACTATTGTTCCATGTAACGGGTACATATGCAGGATATATTGCAACAGGCTCATCAAAAGCTACAGCAAACGGAGAACGGATAAAGCCCCAGTACTGTGTACAAGCCGGAACATCGTATGAAATATTATCAAGTGTAGGATAACCGATACCAATAGCATCGATGAATAGCTCTCCACCGTCAGAACCGACATAGCGGAATGCAATGCGCATTTTTTTGCCATAATAGTCGCTGATATCAATCAGATTCTTTGAAAGGGATGAAGAGTTTTTCAGGTGAGCGTTATATAAATCCTGAAAAGTCCAGCCCTTATAATCATCAACATAGTCACGGAGGAGTACCCAGTCTTCCTCGCCTTCAACCTGTGCCAAAATCTGCAAT
This sequence comes from uncultured Bacteroidales bacterium, assembly GCA_947175535.1. Classification (GTDB taxonomy): domain Bacteria; phylum Bacteroidota; class Bacteroidia; order Bacteroidales; family Muribaculaceae; genus CAG-873. The sequence continues at coordinate 703 of CAMWNF010000167.1, read as the reverse complement.
GTGGCAGCTATTTCCGGAGAGCCAATCCATTGCTTTGTAATAAAGTCCACATGTTTTGAATCTACGACAAACAGGAACAACGGGTCAAGATAAAGCCAATATGTAAGCTCCATTCCTTCTTCCGGAACGACATAAGGCGAAATATACCATTCATCCTGGTTGTAACCTTCGGTTATAGACAGAAAATAATTTCCGTCCGGGCTGTTTGGATTCAGCGAACCTTGTTCAGCGATAAACCATTTTTCCGATTTACCGGCACTACCCTTAGACTCTATTGACCAACCGGAAGGTTTCCAACTTGCATTGCCGTTCCAACCTTCGAAACTTTCATAAAGGACATAACCTTTGGGTTCGCTTGCCTTTGCCTGAACCTTTGCCTGGGGCACATCAAGAGTGCTGTAACTATTTTCGCCTAAAATGCTAAGGTTCTTTTTACCATTGACCACAGAAAGTGTAACGCCCGGAGCCAATTTCCTCACCGTAACATCTTCGGGCGCATCGCTTGTAATAGTTTTTAGGTTAGGGTCAAACTGCCTTGTCTTAAATGCAGGTCCACTTGGAGATGCAATAAGCATCGAAAAAGTAGAAAGCATAACCGCAGCTGACAGGAATAGTTTCTTCATAATCATCTGGATTTTATATGTATAAAATAATTTCGATACGATAAACGGAACTAATCAGTTATAATTAGATGGTTTTATAT
>CAMWNF010000166.1 GCA_947175535.1 uncultured Bacteroidales bacterium | reverse complement strand
TTTTACCATTATGCACAAAATATTTTTAGTTGCGCTATCTGCAGCCGTATGTTTATATTTTTCAGGTTGTAAAGCCAAAGACAATGAAGAACTGGGTCACCACCATCATCACACCCACCAACACGAACCACATGACCATGAAAATGGACATAATCACAAACATGAGCATGAACAGTCCGGACATGACGAACATGAAGAAGACTCAGAAGATGAAATAACTCTGAAACCGTCAATAGCCGAGCGTTTCGGTGTCGAAACAGAAACTGTTGAGGCTGCCCCCTTCACCGACGCACTTAAAGTTTCCGGAGAAATACTCGCTGCGCCATCAGACGTTGCAGTGATTGTAGCACCGACAGCCGGCATCCTGAATTTCGTTTCAGGCATCGACAGGGGTGTAAAAGTCAACGTCGGCTCCAAAATCGCAAGCATAACCGCTTCAGGAGTGTCCGGCGGAGACCAAAATTTGGCTGCACGCGCAGCATTTGATGCAGCCAAAAGAGAACTCGACCGATTGAAACCTCTATATGAGGAAAGACTTGTAACTGCTTCTGAATATAATGCCGCTCTTCGAACTTACGAAGAGGCTAAAGCCGGCTACAGCTCAGTCGCGCAATCAGGAGTCATTACGTCACCGATAAGCGGCGTCATTATATCTATCGATGCGATAAAAGGACAGTATGTTGAGGTTGGAACTCCCATCGCTACAATATCATCAACTTCACGACTGACATTGCGTGCTGATGTTCCGCAACGCTATTTCAACCGTGTAAAAGGTTTTAAGGACGCCCTGGTCAAAATGCCTTACAGCGACAAGTCAGTTATGCTGGGCGAACTTAACGGAACCCGTACATCTGCAGGTGCGACTGTTGCAACTACCACTCCTGGGTACATTCCTGTCTATTTTTCCTTTGACAATGACGGAAGTTTTGTTCCAGGGTCGAATGCTGACGTATACCTACAGTCCTCAGAGGACGATAATATAATTTCTGTTCCTTTAACCGCTCTTTCCGAGCAGCAGGGACTCTATTATGTCTTTGTCCGCCTTGATGAAGAATGCTACCGTAAAGTTCCTGTCAAAACAGGCCGTAACAACGGAGCGCGTATTGAAATCCTTTCGGGCTTGACTCCCGGTGATAATGTCGTAGTTAAAGGAACAACAACAGTCCGTATAGCCGAGTCGAGCGGTGCAGTTCCCGAAGGACATAGTCATAACCATTAATAATCGTGGAACTATGCTGAACAAAATCATTCATTTTTCCCTTGCCAACAGACTGACTGTATTGATTTTGTCTGTGGTCATTTTGGTTGCGGGAACGATTACGCTTTTGCGCACTGAGGTCGACATTTTTCCCGACCTCAACGCTCCGACAGTAGTGGTTATGACCGAAGCTCCGGGCTTTGCGCCTGAAGATGTGGAAACTATTGTCACTTACCCAATTGAAACTGCTGTCAACGGCTCGACAGGCGTGAGACGTGTCCGCTCGGCTTCGTCCACCGGACTGTCAACCGTTTGGGTCGAATTTGATTGGGGAACTGACATTTATCGAGCGCGACAGATTGTTACCGAACGCATAGCATCGCTGTCGGAACAGCTGCCGTCGTCGGTCAAGACACCTACACTCGGTCCGCAATCATCGATTCTCGGCGAAATGCTGATTATCGGTATGACAGCCGATTCAACCTCCCTACTCGATTTGCGAACGATAGCCGAACGTCTGATACGCCCTCGACTTCTCGCCATGGGCGGCGTGTCACAGGTTTCTGTTATCGGTGGAGACGTAAAGGAGTATCAGATACGCCTTTTACCAGAAAAGATGAAGTATTTCGACGTGTCTCTCAGCGAATTGCTTGAAAGTGTTGAAAATCTTAATGATAATGCGTCAGGCGGCGTAATTTACCAGTACGGCAACGAATATATAATAAAAGGAGATGTCAACACGACGAATCCTGATGAAATCGCAGCCGCAGTCATACGCAGCGATGGACGCGGCATTGTCACAGTCGGCGACGTAGCGGAGGTCGGTATCGGAGCAGCTCGCCCGCAAATTGGTCTGGCATCAGTAAAGGCAACTCCAGCTGTTATCATCACAGTGACGAAGCAACCCGCAGAAGGTACTATAGGACTGACAGAACGTATCGACCGCGAACTGGCTGAAATATCAAGAAATCTCCCCTCCGACATTGTAATGTCAACAGATATTTTCCGTCAGAGCGACTTTATCGACAATTCTATCAGCAATCTGCAGGAAGCGCTGCTCGAAGGTGCGCTTTTCGTAATCATCATCCTGTTCTTCTTCCTGATGAACCTGCGCACGACACTTATCTCTGTCGTAGCCCTGCCTCTGTCAATTATCGTGACAGTCCTCGTGCTCCACTTTCTCGGCTATACGATCAATACGATGAGTCTCGGTGGCATCGCCATCGCGATCGGTTCGCTCGTCGACGATGCTATTGTCGACGTCGAGAATGTCTACAAACGGCTGAGACATAACGCCTCGCTTTCTGAAGCAGAACGCAAGCCCGTCAAAGAAGTGGTATATCATGCGTCGGCTGAGGTGCGTATGCCGATTTTCAACTCATCGCTGATTATTATCGCCAGCTTCCTGCCGCTTTTCTTCCTGACCGGCATTGAAGGCCGTATGCTGATACCTCTCGGCGTTTCGTTTATAGTCGCGCTGATTGCGTCTACGCTTGTCGCACTGACCGTAACACCGGTTTTATGCAGTTTCTTACTGGGAACACCGAAACAAGATAACAAGCTCTCGAAAGATCCTTGGCTGGCTCGTAAACTCAAAGCAGCTTACAGTCGTTCGCTGACATTTTCGGTCAAACGTCCAAAAGTTGTCGTTGCGGCAACATCAGTTCTTTTTGTCGTGGCACTTATTTTATTCTTCACGCTCGGTCGCAGCTTCTTGCCGGGCTTCAATGAAGGCTCATTTACAATCAACGTGTCGACTCTGCCCGGTGTATCGCTCGAAGAAAGCGATAAAATCGGACGCGAGGCGGAACGAATCATCATGTCTATCCCCGAAGTGCGGACTGTAGCCCGCAAAACCGGACGCGCGGAGCTTGACGAACATTCGCTCGGCGTCAATGTCTCGGAAATCGAAGCACCCTACACTCTCACCGACCGCACTCGTTCTCAGGTTGTCAGGGAATTACGCGCAAAGCTTTCCGAGCTTCCCGGCGTGAACGTCGAAATCGGACAACCTATATCACACCGTATAGACGCGATGATGTCAGGCACCGAGTCTCAGATTGCCATAAAACTTTTCGGCGACGACTTGAATCGACTTTTTGCAACAGGAAATAAGATTAAATCGATAATTTCATCAGTGCCGGGAATTGTCGATGCCAATATAGAACAACAGGTCGAGCGTCCCGAACTCGTCATATCACCCCGACGCGAACTAATGGCTGCTTACGGTGTCAAAATGTCAGATTTCAATAATATTGT
>CAMWNF010000165.1 GCA_947175535.1 uncultured Bacteroidales bacterium | reverse complement strand
CGACGAAGTCGTTATCGACTTCCGTGCATTCGAACTCGACCCTAACGCACCGAAGGAAGTCACAACCACAACTCCCGAACGCTTTGCTTACAAATACCGCCTGTCGGTTCCGGACGCAGAAAAGCAGATTGAACAGATTTCCCAGCTCGGTCGCGAACTCGGCATTGACTTCCGTTACAGCACCACTCAGTACTCTAACACCCGCGATGCTCACCGTCTGATGAAGCTCGCCGAAGACAAATACGACCGCGCGACTGTCGGACGGCTCAACGAAGCTCTCTTCGCCGACTATTTCACCCGTAACCTCGTCCTCTCAGACCATAAAGTCCTGCTTGACACAGCTGTCAGCGTCGGGATGGATGCTGACGAAGTCAAAGCGGTTCTTGACTCAGACAAATACGACGACGAAGTGCGTTTCGACGAACGCGAAGCTGCGATGCGCGGCGTTCATGGTGTGCCCTACCTCGTATTCAACGGTGGTTTTGCCGTGCCTGGCGCAATGTCGGTCGACGCGTTCAAGTCTGTTTTGACGCGCGAACTCAAAAAACAGCAGCCCGAAGAAAACGAAGCTCCGAAAGAGCGTCCGCACGTATGCGGTCCCGACGGCTGTCAGTTATTATAAAGTACAGGAGGCATAGCCATGATTCGCGAAATGACTGTCAGAGGCATTTTTGCCGAAAACTGTTACTTCTACATCGACGACGTTTCAGGCGCGGGATTCATCATCGACCCCGGTGCAGAGCCTGCCAAGATTTATGACGCTGTCATCAGCAACAACTGGCACATTGAGAAAATCTTGCTCACTCACGGTCACTTCGACCACACAGGAGCCGTCGAATTTCTCAGCAACAAATTAGCCGTCCCTTACTATATCTATCCCGATGACGACTGCTATCTGACCGACACCGTTCTGAATCTCAGTGGCAACTACGGTCTGGACATCGTTCTGCCTCACCCCGATTTTATCGAGGACGGCGAAATAATCAGACTCGCTGCCAATTCACAGCACTATCTGAAAGTGCTCCACACTCCGGGACATACACCCGGCTCGGTGACATACTACGCGCCGGACGACAATGTCGCCTTCGTCGGAGACACGCTCTACGAGCACGGTCCGGGTCTGACTAACTTTCCCGGCGGCAACCGTCGCGAACTCGAAGAGTCGATTGTCAATAAAATTCTGACACTGCCCGACCCGACGGTTCTACTCTCAGGTCACTCGTCGCCGATAACCGTCGCCGAAGAAAAGCGTATGCTTTTGGGACGATAAATATTTACTCTACTTGATTACTGCGAGACCGCCTTGTGCGGTCTCTTTGTATAATGAGGGCAGGTCATGACCGGTCTGCTTCATCACCTCGACTATGCGGTCAAAGTCAACGCTGTGGTGTCCGTCCGAAATCGCAGCATAGAGATTTGCATCCAGCGCGCGGGCTGCCGCGTAGGCGTTTCGCTCGATACATGGTATCTGCACCAGACCGCACACCGGGTCGCAGGTCAACCCCAAATGGTGTTCGAGACCCATTTCGGCTGAATATTCAATCTGGGCGGGTGTACCGCCGAACAGTTGTGACGCGGCAGCGGCTGCCATGGCGCACGCCACGCCGACTTCTCCCTGGCATCCGACTTCCGCGCCACTAACTGAAGCGTTATGCTTCACCACATTGCCGAACAGTCCGGCTGTGGCGAGAGCACGTAATATACGTTTTTCCGTAAAATTCTTTGACGTGTGCAGATGATACAGCACCGCCGGCACTATTCCGCACGAACCGCATGTCGGTGCGGTCACGATTTTACCGCCCGCAGCGTTTTCCTCCGAAACGGCAAGTGCATAAGCGTAGACCAGCCCGCGGCTTTTGAGCGAACTGTTATAGCCCGATGCATGCACATAGTAGCTGACAGCCTTGCGGCGCACGCCTAACCCGCCGGGCAACACTCCCTCGGCTTCGAGACCGCGCTCGACCGCCTCTTTCATCACCTGCCATACTTCGGCAAGGTAATCCCATATCTCCGCACCTTCTATCTGGTCGACATACTCCCAATAGCTGTGACCCGTGTCCTCACACCATTTCTGTATGTCTTTTATCTTCGTCATGTTATAGATACTCTTGCCTTCGCGGCGCGACTGACCTTCTTCGAGCAGATCGCCGCCTCCGACCGAAAAGACCGTCCATGTGTCGATTTCCTTGCCTTCGGTGTTCAAGGCGCGGAATTTCATGCCGTTGGTATGGAACGGCAACACGATTTCGGGTTGCCAGACAATCGTTGTCGGAGCCTTCGCTTCGAGCACATCGAGTATGGCGACATCGGTCAGGTGACCTTTCCCCGTAGCGGCAAGTGCGCCGTAAAGCGTCACCTCGTAGGCTGCTGCCGACGGCGTGCGCTCGAGAAAACGCTGCGCCGCCTTGCGAGGACCCATCGTGTGACTGCTCGACGGTCCGTTTCCGATTTTATATAACTGACGTATCGATTCCATATCAATGTGCTTGCTGACTGCCGAAGGTTTCGCGGATGTTCCAGACGAAGAGCGAACCGATTGCGAGAAGTATGCCCGACACTACGAGCATCATCACCGTCTGCGGCGCGCCGTTTGCGGCGACGGGGAAGCACGACAGCACCAGACCGCCACACAGAGCGGCGATGATCTGCGGAATGCAGATTGTGCAGTTGAACAGTCCTAAGTATGTGCCGATATGATTGCCTGACAGTGCATTCGTCAGGATAGTGAACGGCATCGCCAGTATCGCTGCCCATGCGCAGCCCATCAGCGCATAGCTGATTGCTAACAGCCCCGGATGGTGGATGAAATATACCGAGATAAAGCCGACCGCACCGATAAGGATACTTACCGAGTAGCCGAGTTTGCGACGGCGGAATTGTGAGAGCACCACAGCCCAGATAACGGCTGCAATCGCCTGAATGGCAAGCAGCACGCCGTTCCAGTCGCCAGCGTCCTGATATTCCTTGCTCGCTGCGTTGAGCACCGTTTTATAGTTCAGCGAGATTTCGTCATTGTCCGCTATGGTCGGTATTTCCGTGGTCTGTTCGAGGACATAGCTGCCTGTCCCCTGCGGGTCTTTGGCTATGTGTGCGAGAATGAGACGGTCGCCGCTCTTCACCTGCGACAGTGCGCTGACAGTCACCGCCGACTGATCGACAGCCACTTCGCGACCGTCGACCATAATTGTTTTTCCTGCACCGGCGATAGTCGCTCCGTCAGGCGATATTTTTGCCACGCCGTTGTCATAGACCGGAGCGCCGCCGGCGATTATCGTGTCACCGTCGACCACCACTGTCTGAGCCTTGACTGTTTCGCCGTCGACATTGACGCCCGCAAGAGCCTGACGACCTTCGGCGATAAGGAGTTCCGAACCGTTGAACAGATATTTGTCGTCGTATGATTTACCGTTGACCGTCACACCCGTCACCTCTTCGATTGAAGGAGCGTTGAACGCATGGCTCGCGATTGCGTCGGTCGAGTAAGTCCACATGTAGAGGAATGCCGCCCAGCAGAAGAACTGCACAATGCCGACCGTCCAGAACACCTTTGGAGCCTTCACCAACA
>CAMWNF010000164.1 GCA_947175535.1 uncultured Bacteroidales bacterium | reverse complement strand
ACTGCGAAAGTGGGAGAGTAGGTAACCGCCCCCTCTACAGAAAAGCCGGATGACAGCAACGTCACCCGGCTTTTTCTTTTTATGGCTATAAAGTTAAACACTCTAATAGAAAATTTTGTATTTTTGTAGTTCAATTAGTTTTATCGCATTTATGCGCTTATTATAGCCAATATAATATTATTGTGAAATATGGAACGAAATTTCAAACGCACTCTAATCACAACTGCACTCCCTTATGCCAATGGTCCGGTTCACATCGGTCACCTTGCGGGTGTTTATGTTCCCGCTGATATATATGCCCGCTATCTGCGCCTTCGTGGTGAAGAGGTTACAATGGTCGGTGGCAGTGACGAACATGGCGTGCCCATCACAATCAAAGCCCGCAATGAGGGTGTGACTCCTCAGGATATCGTAGACCGTTATCACAAGATTATAAAGGATTCTTTTGAAGAGCTTGGAATTTCGTTTGATGTTTATTCACGTACAACTTCCGACATTCACAGAGCCACTGCTTCCGAGTTTTTCAGCCGTCTGCATAAGAAAGGCGAGTTTATCGAAAAGACCTCTATGCAGCTTTACGATGAAAAGGCGAATCAGTTCCTTGCAGACAGATATGTGACAGGCGAGTGTCCTCACTGCCACAACCCCCGAGCTTACGGAGATCAGTGCGAAGCATGTGGAACATCATTGAACGCGACGGATCTTATCAACCCGAAGAGCGCCATTACCGGCGAGACTCCGGTTCTGCGCGAAACCCATCATTGGTTTCTCCCGCTTGATCGCTGGGAAAATAAACTGCGTGAGTGGATACTCGAAGGTCATAAGGAATGGAAAACAAATGTCTACGGTCAATGCAAATCGTGGCTTGATCTCGGCTTGCAGCCCCGTGCCGTTACACGAGACCTTGACTGGGGTGTACCCGTACCTCTGAAAGAAGCGGAGGGCAAGGTACTGTATGTGTGGTTTGACGCCCCCATCGGATATATATCCAACACTAAGGAAATTTATCCCGATTCATGGGAGAAGTGGTGGAAAAATCCGGAAACGAGGATTATAAATTTCATAGGCAAAGACAATATCGTGTTCCACTGCATAGTCTTTCCGGCAATGCTGATGGCTTATGGTGACAATTATCAATTGCCTGATAATGTGCCTGCCAACGAGTTCCTTAACCTTGAGGGGGATAAAATCTCGACATCGCGCAACTGGGCTGTATGGCTTCATGAATATCTCCGCGACTTCCCTGGCAAGCAGGATGTACTGCGTTATGTGCTGACTGCGAATGCTCCTGAAACAAAAGATAATGATTTCACATGGCGCGATTTTCAGACTCGCAACAATAGCGAACTCGTAGCTATACTCGGTAACTTCGTAAACCGCGTAATCGTGCTGACTCATAAATATTTTGAAGGAGTTGTCCCTGAAGCGTGCGACCTTGAACAGATTGATAAAGACCTCTTCGCAGAGGTATCAGCTATAAAAGAGGCTCTCACACAAAATATAGAGACTTTCCATTTCCGTGAAGCTCTGAAAGAAGCCATGAATATCGCGCGCGCGGGCAACAAGTACCTTCAGGAGACCGAACCGTGGAAGGTAGCTAAAACCGATATGAAGCGCGTGGCGACAATATTGAATGTCGCTCTCCAGATTTGTGGCGACATAGCTGTGGCGTTCGAACCGTTTATGCCTTTTATGAGCCGCAGACTTGCTGACGCTCTTCATTTGGGTAAACTGACCTGGAACGAACTTGGCTCTCGCGATATCGTTAAACCGGGAGAGCACATAGAGACTCCGGAGCTGTTATTTGAAAAAATCGAAGACGATGCGATAAATGCCCAGATTGAACGTCTGGCACGAATAAAGAGAGAAAACGAACTTAAAAATTTCAAACCTGCTGAAATCCAGGAACCGACAGATTTTGAAACATTCTCGAAACTTGATATACGTGTAGGCACGGTAGTAAACTGTGAGAAAGTCAAGAAGTCGAAAAAACTGCTTCGGTTCCTCATAGACGACGGTATCGGTCAGCGCACGATTCTCTCTGGTATCGCAGAGCATTATGAACCCGAAGCACTTGTCGGTCGTCAGGTTTGTTTCATCGCAAACTTCCCGCCGCGTCAGATGATGGGCATTGAATCTGAAGGTATGATACTTTCTGCTCTTAATGCCGATGGCTCGCTTTCAGTCATTGCGCCAACAGCTAAAGTCGTCAATGGAGCACAAGTAAAATAATAATCGAACTCAAAAGCGGATAAATAAAATGAAACCTCGTATCCTTATCATATATACCGGCGGCACCATCGGCATGATTGAGGATTCCGCCACGCACGCATTGAAACCTTTCGACTTTTCCCATCTGATGGAAAACGTGCCGAAGGTGAAGATGCTGAATTATGATATTGATAATATCCAGTTCAATCCGCCCATTGATTCGAGTGATATGAACCCGTCACACTGGCAGCAAATTGCCCGAAGCATAGCTGACAATTATTATGATTATGACGGTTTCGTAGTGCTCCACGGCACTGATACAATGGCGTACACTGCTTCTGCACTATCATTTATGCTCGATAATCTTCAGAAGCCTGTCATCATCACCGGGTCGCAGCTACCTATCGGTGAGGTAAGAACCGACGGTGAAGAAAATCTGATAACAGCGCTGCAGATTGCGGCGGCTACAGAACCTGACGGCAAGCCGATGGTTCAGGAGGTTGCAATCCTTTTCGAGGATTATCTCTGGCGCGGTAACCGCGCGACAAAACGCAGTGCAGATAATTTCAACGCATTCAAGAGCAGTAATTATCCTCATCTGGCGAAAGTCGGGCTAAGTATCAATTTCTCTCGGGAGGCTCTTATGCGCCATCAGTCGGCAGGAGGGTTAAATCCGCAATACAATCTTGACCCGTCTGTGGCGGTCGTTGATTTGTTCCCCGGTCTCTCTGAAAAGGTGTTGAGACACATTTTGTCTGCACCCGATATCAAGGGTGTTGTACTGCGCACCTATGGCGCGGGAAACGCAATGACGGCACCATGGTTCATCGATTTAATCAAGGAGACTGTCGACCGGGGAATTGTTGTCCTGAATGTTACTCAATGTGCTTATGGAGGAGTTCATCCGAGCCGTTATGTGACCGGCGATGTTCTGGCTGGCACAGGCGTGATACCAGGTTTCGATATAACGTTTGAGGCTGCGGTTACGAAAATGATGTTCCTTTTCGGACTCGGGCTTGATTCGAAGCAAGTGAAATTTTATCTCGAACGACCTCTTGCGGGCGAGATGACAATATCCTGATAGGATGATGAAACGGCAGACACGTATCCTTAGAACTTTCATATTTGCGGTTGCGGCGACATTGGCTCTATTGACCGATGCTGCTCCGGCATGGGAGAAAGTCGGTGCGGTCACTGCCGAACTCAGTGATGCTACTTCATCAGAAAGTGTCGACGTGAAAATCGTCGAGAATGCGATTGTGCTGACGCTTTCGCAAAAGACAAACGTGAAGCTGTTCACAATCCTCGGTCAGCTTGTCGACGAAAAACAGCTGGATGCCGGAACATGGCGCTTTCCTCTTTCAGCGCGCGGTATTTATATA
>CAMWNF010000163.1 GCA_947175535.1 uncultured Bacteroidales bacterium | reverse complement strand
CCCCCGACCCATTCCGCCACTCCTGACCTCCAAAACCCGAATTCCCCCATCAAAAACTTGCAGAATCTCCTGAGACACATTATATTTGCGGAATAAATAACTAATCCGTCTGTCCTGTCATGTTTCCTGAAACCGTGAAAAATCTGTTAACTTACAACTTCCTCTACGGCGCCAAGGAGCGCGAGCACGGCGGCGGACGCAACAGCTACGACTTCTCTGCCCGCTGCCTTATCGCTCCCCTGGGTCAGTGGGGTGTGCCAGACCGTAACGCGGAAAAATACTATCCATATTCCCCCTACACTTACTGCGCCGGAGACCCGATAAATTATGTCGATCCAGACGGGAATGAATGGAAAATAGTCTATTCCGAGTATGAAGGAGAATATATGTTTGAATGGGTTGATGCTCAGAATGCTTATGATAAAGATGGGAAACTACTGGCTAATCATTATATTCAAGCAATAAGTTTCTCTGAAAAAGGTATAAATGGAAGTTTTGATGAAAATAGATCATACAATATTGGAACCTCGACCGCAACCGTTTACAAAGCTGACGGGACAACAGAAGATTTTGATGCATGTACCTATCCGGCGAAAACAGATAAATATCCGACTATACCTGCCGGTCGGTATGAGGCAAAGGTTGGCAAACATAAAGGTACTTATGAAGCGTTGAGAGTCAGTGATGTCGGAACTACAAATTTTATGAGTAATTCAATTGAATTAGGCGAACCGAATAAAGCTGATCCCCTAAGAACCTATGCGTGCGGCATAAATATTCACAAGGCAGGTATAAATAATCTCACAGGATTAACACAAAATAAAACTGGCGTCTCTGAAGGGTGTTTTCTAATAGATCGGTTTAAATGGAATGATTTTATTAAATTATTTAATACTCCTGCTCAAAAAAATAATATTATAGGAATTATTTTAAAACGATGATATGAAAAAGTGGTTGCATTTAATTATCTTGCTTTCTGTTTTACCTGCGTTGGGTAAAGATGGGAATTTTACACCTTTAATCAATCAAACAGACTCTGTTGGTTTAAAAACAGGGTTGTGGTTCGAGCCACATCCAGACTGGATAGGTTATTATAAAAACGGAGTATTGGATGGAGCTGCACTAGTAACGAGTACCGACATCAATGGTGATCGATATACAGCATTGATGGCCTTTTTTAGGCAAGGAGAACCGCAAGGATCTTTTGTGATGTTCCACCCGAATGGAGTTATTTCTTTTATATTAACGAAACTACTACCTAATACCGACTTTAAGGAAGCGCAGGTAGTAGGATACAGCAATGATTTTAATTTTAAGTATCAAGGTTACGGCATGGAATTTTATCCCAGTGGTAAACTTCAAGCAGAAGGGTGGTATATTTTGGGTGAGGAAATTGAAATAGATCTGGAACGCGTCGGGGTCTGGAAATTCTATTATGAGGATGGTACAGTCGAAGAAGTCAATTTTTCAGGCTCAAATGTTGAGACAAAGCATTCTCGGTAGGATGGAAAGATATGTTTATAAAAAAGATGATTTTTATATGATGAAATATAGTTATCTGAATCTGCCGACCGATATATACTTCGGTAACGGACAGCGTCAGACAATCGAATATCACGGCAACGGGGTCAAAAAGGCTGTAAAATACTCGCAGACAACGGCTGCGATTGTGGGCGGAAACCTGCCGGACGACGACAGCTACACCGTGACGTCAACCCGCACTTATGTCGGACCGCATATCTATGCGGACGGAGTGTTGGAGTATTCGGCGTTCGGCGGGGGGTATTTCGACCCGACGAAAGGTGCGATGTACTATCTGACCGACTGGCATGGCAACAACGCTGCGGTGGTCGATAAGAGCGGAACCATGGTTCAGTCAACCACTTATTATCCTTACGGTGAGCCGACCAAGGAGCCAACGGGTCAACGCTTCCTCTATGGCGGCAAGGAGCGAGAACATGGCGGAGGTCGTAACAGCTACGACTTCTCTGCCCGTTGCCTTATCGCGCCGCTGGGTCAGTGGTGCGTCCCCGACCGCGAGGCGGAAAAATACTTCTCCTTTTCTCCATATTCCTATTGTGCCGGTGATCCGATAAACTATATCGATCCCGATGGAATGGAGGTGAGAAGTTTATCGTCTGATCCTCTGTTACAAATGGCTGCGGAAAATTATCATGACAATGGAAATATTATTGCTTTTTTACATGGCTCGACCGACCATATGAAATGGGATAGTACCGGTAAACAGAATATAGCAGACGGTACTACACTAATGAATGCTTTGGCATCAGAATTTGAGTCCGTCGACCCTTTGACAATGTACGACGAACCGCTTGTTATCGAATTACATTCGTGTGAAACCGGATTCGATAAGAATGGTTCTCCTTCATTAGCTCAGAAACTTTCAGATGAAATAAGAAATGCAATTATAATAGCCCCCAATGGCACACTACTATATAATCTTGACAATAATACGGAACGAGTTGTAATTAAAACGATTATAACTAATCAGGATGGGACGGAAACTGTTGAGATTAAGAAGCAAACTGAAAGACCATGGAGAGCATTCTTCAGAGGAGGAGAAATTCGTATGGATTTAATTGAATTATGTAAATGGATGGTAAGGAGGTCTGAAAATAATATAATATCAAAAGCGATTGAAAAAGTTATTTATTTATCAATGCCATCAGGCAAAACTCATGATGTTACTGCTGATCCATAAATATAAATATAAATATAAATATATTTAAATCAATTCTTATGAAGAAAACTGTATTATTCTTTTTAATTCCTATTGCCTTTGCTCCTTTATTTTGTTGCAGTGGTAATCATGGTTCTAAATCTACCCAACCTTCAAGAGATACAATAATTATACATGATACTATTTTTGAATTGTTACGAAATTACATTATTGTTGCTTCTCCAGAATTTGATTCTTTGCAGACACAAAAAATAATGGAAGAGTGCATCTGGAAAAATTATATAGATGTACCCAATGATGTAAACATGAATACCACTCCAGATATTTATGCAAGTACAAATCTGGAACATCTGCCTTATTATATGCTTAACTATAGCAATCCGGTCAATGTTCTTAATGGATGCAACGGGAATCTCATCTTAAATTTTATAAATCTATGTACCGGTTCGATCGACGATCCTAAGCTGTATATGTTTGGAAAACAATGTATCAATATGATTAATGCAGCCGAAAAGAAGAAGAAACCATATGTAGTGACAAGAAAAGACGGAAAGAAAGTCACAATACCTCCAAATCAGTATAAGTATCCGGATTCCTTCAAGCCCGCAAGTGTACACAGATTATACAGTGATTATGAAGATTATGATTTGGTAAACGTTGATACCTTAAGACTCAAAGCATTAATATACAATGATAGGGGGGCACTAAAAGAACTGGAAAAATATTATAAAAAGAAAGGGGACGACAAGGGCATAGCCATATATTACAAAGTGATGTTAGGTTATAAGGGTAACGGAGACCTGGCAGAGAAGTTCTACCGTGTGCTTGAACCGTATTTTGATGAAACGCCGGAATTTCGTTCCGCGGTGCGGGAAGTGTTGTTGCGGGCGGCGCATTGTGACAACGACCGTAGGGCAAAGGAGCTGTGCGACTCACTCGGCTTCTCGTTCTGCGACTATCGCCTGCCCCTCCCTGCAGAAATGAACTCGAAG
>CAMWNF010000162.1 GCA_947175535.1 uncultured Bacteroidales bacterium | reverse complement strand
TAAGTGCAAGTTTGTTATTTATTATTTTAACTAAGACTGGAGTGCTTAAAATAGAACATATGGTTTATTACACTTACAGATGTGGAGGTATACATGCCACTCATCCGTTTGATAGCGTGATAAAAATTTGGCACTATTCAGTGTGCTCCCTGTGGTTTATTCTATATAGCCTTATAATATTGTGGATAGGCAACGCTTACAGATGGCTCAAAGGCAAGATAACGCAGAGGATAGCTATACAGAAATGCGATTGACAACCAACGTACATTTTTCGCAGAAAATCATATTATAAGGGTGCATCATAAAAATGTACGTTGACTAAACGAAGTGTTGATGAAATTGAGTAACAATATAACCGGGCAGGCTTATTCTCATAGAGAGTTTTGACATATTTTTCTCGGCATTCTCTGCGGCTCGGCGTGAGGATTTCAATGTGGGGCGTTAGCTATATGTAGCGAACCTATATTTTTGCGGAGTTATCCCATTACTATTTTATAATTATTAAAAGTTACATGAATATAATATTTCTTGATTTTGATGGCGTTATGGATACGGCATCATATGATTCGTTTCTGAGCAGTAATGGTTTGCCGGAATGTGACGATAATGGACGACCTGTTTTTGATCCCAAATGCATTGAGTATCTAAAGCTAATAATCGATGAAACACGTGCCGATGTGGTGGTAACTTCTGATTGGAAATACATAGATAAGTACGAAGGACTTCTTCAGATGTGGAGAGACCGAAATATGCCGGGATTTTTAACAGACATAACACCTAATGTCAGCAAGCATCGTGGAGATGAGATAGATTTATGGCTAAAAGAGTGTAAAAATGAGTGTAATTATGTCATAATTGATGATCTCGATGAATCAAATTTTAATACACACCAATTAGAACGGCTTGTCGTAGTAAATCCATTGGTTGGATTAGATATTCAAGCCGCTGAACAAGCTATAAACATCATAACTATAAATAAGCAAATGAATAATTCAGATAAATGATACCTTACAGAGGTCCTAGAAATACATTATGGTTGAATATCCGTAATTGTAGGCTATCAAGTCAGTTGAAGTTATTTCTCTATACATAAAATTATTTGTGTCATATGAATTTAAAGAATATATGGAAAAATACAACGATTATTACGATGCATTAGAAATAGTAAAGCATAATCAAGCGGTGAAGGTTGTTGCTTCATCTATTATTTCGGATAAATGGGAAGATGCTTGGTCCAATGACGTTGAGTTTGAGATATGGTACGATATTTCACTAAGTATGCTATCGCATCCTGAATGCGTGCGTTTGGGAGCTGACAGTTGTCCGATGTGTGGTCATAATAGAATTCAGTTACATTACATACCGCTTGATAAATCATCTATTGGTCAAAATATTCGGATTTGTACCAATTGCAAAAAATATTTGGGGATATAGTTGACAAGGCTTAAAGATAAACTAAAGCAAAGAGTCGCATACAGAATTTTGATTAACGGCAGTTAGCATTCAACGTACATTTTCGTAGAAAATCATATTATAAGGGCGCATCATAAAAATTTACGTTGACTAAACGAAGTGTTGATGAAATTGAGTAACAAGATAACAGGGCGGGCTTCTTCTCATAGAGAGTCTTGACATATTTTTCTATGCGTTCTCTGCGGCTTGGCGTGAGGATTCCAATGTGGGCGTTAGCTATATGTAGCGAACCTACATTGCTTTTTGCGGGGTTGCGTGGGACGGGCGGTTTATTTTAGTTCTCATATCTTGTTATCGTTGGAGGTGTTGGATTGATGCAGTTCGCGGAGGTCGATGCCGAGATGGCGTTCTGTTTTGTCGATGAGGATGCGTTGGGCGATGCGAGCCCATGTTGAGTTGTTGGCGGAGGATTCGTTTTCGAGGATTGACCACAGTTGCCAGAAGCAGATTAGTGCGGCGCAGAAGCGCAGAAGACTGAGGGGTGCGGCGTCGGCTATTATAACGACATCGACACCGTGAGCGAGAAGGAGTAGGGCATAGGTCTTCACGAGCGTGACGACGGTCGCGCCGAGCCGACGCGATGAGAATTTCAAGGCTTCGCATGTCGCACCAGCGGCTGTGCGGCGACGGACGCGGCGCGCAAGCATCCGGGCTGACAGCAAGTCGGCGACAATCATAGCCGTGCATATTGCGCCATATGGCACGACCGGTCCGACGAACGCCATGACTGAGGCGGCAGAAATTGTGGAGATGGCTTTAGCCTTTAGATAAAAATCGGTGATGGCAGACATAGGAGTGATGTGTTTTTAAGTTTTTCCGCATGCAAAGTTAGCTGTAAGAAGCGTCCGTTTTACTGATTTTCAGGATGCGTATACATTTTAACTTGCGTGAAAATGAAAAAAAGTCGCTCAAATGTGTCACAAAAAGCGGATTGATGTGTCTAATAAGTAAACGATAAAATTTACGATTCTATGAAAGCTATTTCTGCAACCCTTTTTCTGTCGGCAATCGCGCTGGCATCATGTTCGGTAACACACCGTGTTGTGCCGAGTCAGGATTTCGTGACTTTTGAAGTCGCGGCAAATGATGTCAATTCAATCGATGTCAGTTCGTCGATAAAAGTAGAATACACTCAGTCTGACAAAGTCAGCGTCAGTGTGAACTGTCCTGAAAATCTGGTCGATTATCTCGATGTGAAGGTCAAGAACGGCAAACTTGACGCCGACTTCAAAAACGGCATCTCAATCGACGGGAACAGCTCGATAACTATCACAGTGTCGTCGCCCGCGCTGTCGGACATCGACGCTTCGTCATCGTCGTCGGTAATCATTCAAAAATCGATTATGGTGACCGATGAACTTGACATCGAAGCATCTTCTTCGGCGACAGTCTACATTGCGTCAGTCACTCGCGGCAACGTGTCAATCGATGCTTCAACGTCGTCATCGGTCACGATAGATGCTGCCCGCTGCGCTTCGCTCGACATCGACAGCAGCACCTCGGCAAGCGTGACTGTCAGCGAAATAGAATGTGTGTCGGTCGACACTGAGGCTTCGACGGCGGCAAACGTCACACTATCAGGTAAAACCGTCAATGCGAGCTATGAGGCTTCGACTGCGGCTACAATCAATGCGTCGGCTCTCGTCGCAGACAAGCTGCGCAGCGCAAAGGCGAGTTCTGCCGCCAACATACGCTGCGCCGCCGAAACCCGCGGCGCAATAACCGAAGAATCAAGCGGGACGGTCAGCTTCTGATTATCGAAGGGCTACGCCATATAATGTAGCCATTTGAAAGGATAATTCGCATTTATTTATTAATTTTGTGGCGCAATTCACATAGTTATTAATAAATAAAAGCAAATATATAGAATGAACGTTGCGATTGTCGGTGCCAGCGGTGCAGTAGGACAAGAGTTTATAAAGGTGCTCGAGCAGCAGAATTTTCCTGTCGACGAGTTAAGACTTTTCGGGTCAGCCCGCAGTGCCGGACGAAAATATTCATTCCGAGGCAAAGATTATGTCGTGGAGGAACTTTGCGACAATGATGCGTTCAAAGGCATAGATGTTGCCTTTGTTTCAGCCGGTGGCGACACTTCGAAACGCTTTGCCCCGACCATCACACGTTACGGGGCTGTGATGATTGACAATTCGAGTGCGTTCAGAATGGACGAAGATGTGCCTCTGGTCGTGCCCGAAGTCAATGGCGACGATGTGTTGGACGCACCACGAAATATAATCGCCAACCCCAACTGCACGACTATACAGATGGTGGTCGCTCTCGCAC
>CAMWNF010000161.1 GCA_947175535.1 uncultured Bacteroidales bacterium | reverse complement strand
ATTGTAGTCGAAGCAATAGCCAGAGCCGTCCCGATGATATAAATTGTCGAGAACAGCTTGTTCTGCTTCAGCAAATGCCATGCTTGTTTGAAATAGGAGGTTATCATAATTTTGAAGTTGAATATTATATGTTTTATTCATCACGAAGGGCATCGACCGGTTCGACACGGCTTACATGACGGGCAGGAAAAAAAGTTCCGATTACTACGCATATTATAATCAAGGCGTAGACTACAGCGGAAACCGTCGCGAAGTGACAGCCGAAATCAGTTACCCACGAATGTTGCTGCATGACGGTATCATTATTTATCACGCCGTTCGACAGACCTTCTTTCAACGCGTACTGCAGATAAATCACACAGCCTATTATTACAGCGATGGTAGCCATAACGACGCTTTCGCCGATTAGCATCCCGACGATATTTTTTCGCATAGCGCCATAAGAGCGTAGTACGCCGACTTCCTTTACACGTTTGCCGGTTTGAAGCCATACACATCCGACAACACCCAGGATTAGATTTATCAGAAAGAGGCACGCTACGATGATACTGAGATTAAGAGATGATGTTACACCCCTTATGGCTTCGGTCTTAGAGAGAAATGCCTTTTGTGAGCAAACTGATTTGACATACAGGTTGCCGATGCGAAGCATATCACTAATATTCTCAAGATGCTCTGTAGCGAACCTACCGGCATCGATGCCTTCTTTAAGACGAACAATAATCTTTGGCGGAAGCTGCAAGTCAGCCGGGTCAAAAGCGGACAATTGGATGATATTCATTTTTGTACGCATGAAAGAATTGATATGGAAGTCTTTCACCACTCCTACGACATTGTTGCGGATTGTGTCGACGTAATCACCTCGGTCGAGAAGAACCAGAAAATATTTGTCTTTCAATCCCGGTCGATCACCCCATACTTCTCGGTCGAGAGTTTCGGTGATGACAATATCGTTATCGGATAAAGAATTTGCTTCTACATCTTTGATAGATGGATATCCTTCTGCCGCTTCTATGCCATAGACATTGAAAAAGTCAGAGTTTCTGTAGACGCGCAAAAATGGTGTCCAATTGAATGTACTGTCGTTTTTCTGCCATTCAGTTATGGTTGGAACGAAACTGAAGGAGTCTCCACCCAATACATTATATATTCTGGCAGCATTCTCTACGTCGGGCATATTTTTCAGCCGGGACAGAATGATTTCATGGTGATGAGTCATTCCGTCGGGCGTCCACGCTTCATTATCAAACTTTGCTGACTTGAAAGGAACTATTCCCATCTCGATAAACACCGTCCGGTCTGTGTCATAACCTTGCTCGGAGCGTACGTCGTATAATTTGACAAGCGTAGGGTCGGCGATTACCCATGTCAGTATGGAGACTATTATCAGCTCGATAAACAGCCACAAGTTCTGTCGGCGTCGGCGCCAAAGATTTGAGATAATTATTTTGAACATGGAGCTATTTATTTTAAGGATTTGACAATAGGTCGGTTAAGCGCGTAGTAGGCGGGAATTATTGCAGACAGAATATTCAGTATAACGCAGAACAGGAATGCAAGACCGAATATCGCAGGGGCGAAAAGCATATCTGACGTAAACCTGACTGTCACCGAAGGATCATTCAACTTGTTGCTTGTCGATAGGATTGTAGCGAAAGCCGATGCCATATCTGTGGATAGGAGTATCCATGTCAACAGTAACCCTAATACGCCTCCTATGACAGTCAGCCACAGATTTTCCCATAATACCTGACAGAGCAGACTGCCACGTGTCGCGCCGAATGACTTGCGTATGCCGAGTTCACCCATGCGGGAATCCATTCTGCCGGCTATCAGTCCGCTCAGGTTTAGCGCCGGTACCAATAGCAAAACCAGGAGTATAAGCGCGTTTTGCCTTATAATCCGCGCAAGGTCTACTTCAAACTCAGCATTTGAGTTGAATGCTCCCATCAATGCCGTGCGAGGCTGACCGTAGGTCTCGATTTTCCTGCCTTCCATTTCCGAAGACGAATATTTACGGAAATACTCGTTGATTTCTCTACTTACAGCATCTTTATGGTCGCTGAGTATCATTACACTCAGCATGCCGGTGACAGCACAGCCGGGGTAGCTGAATTCATAAGCTGGATTGGTCGTGTAAGGAGCAACAGCCTGCACATAAGAAAGATTATTGACTGCGCTGCCTTCACGGAAAACCCCGCATATTTCATAATCGACAAAGCCGATATTAACCGTCTGACCAATTGCATCTACACTATTGAAACCTAATGAACTTGCCACTCTGTCGCTGATTGCGACTTTAGGAATGCCAGAGTCGAAATCTTCTTGAGAAAAGGGTCTTCCGGAAACAAACTCATAATTGATTATATTGAAATATGCGGGGTCTGCCAGACGCATGACTATGTCGAAAGAAGACTTTTTGCCCGGAACAAAGATGGGGGTGAGACGACTCTCATCTATGTAAGCTGACACAGCTTCCGCATCGCTCAGTTTGTAGAAACATTCTTCCATTGCCTTAAATGATACGCCGGGTGTGAATCGAAGCCCCTTTGGCATTTCATATGATAGGGTGGTTAGGGTTAGAATCCGTTCCCGCTGATATTCGGGATAGACCGAGGCTAACCTGACATAATAAATTATGGCAAAAATAGTTGTTGACGCGATGGCAAGTGCTGTCCCGACAATGTAAATCGTCGAGAATAGTTTGTTTTGCTTCAGCAATTGCCACGCTTGTTTTAGACCTGTGAGAATCATCTGTACGTCGGTCGGATTTTATTCTACTCTGCGTCCGTCGAAGAAATGGATTATGCGGTCTGTAGCGCGAGCCTGATCTTCGTTGTGGGTTACCATAACGATGGTGCGACCGTCTTCGCGGTTGAGCGAGTGGAGCAGGTCCATGATTTCAGCACTCATCTTCGAGTCGAGGTTACCGCAAGGTTCGTCAGCGAGGATAATCGAGGGGTTTCCGATAATCGCACGTGCGATGGCGACGCGCTGAGCCTGTCCACCTGACAACTGCGACGGCATGTGGTTGACGCGGTGGCCGAGACCTACTTTTTCGAGTGCTTCGAGTGCCTGTCGGCGTATATTCTTTGCGCCTTTGCGATAAATGAGAGGCACAGTGACATTGTCGATGACAGACAGGGTAGGGATAAGGTGGAAACTCTGGAACACAAAGCCGAGTGTCTCGTTACGAAGATGGGCGAGAGCCTTGTCTTTGAGTCCTGCGGTCGGTTTGCCGCAGAGTTCGACTGTGCCGGTCGTCGGCACGTCGAGCAGACCGATTATATTGAGCAGCGTAGATTTGCCGCAACCTGACGGTCCCATAATGCTTACAAATTCGCCTGCTTCGATTTCGAGGTTAACTTTATCGAGAGCCTGAGTCTCAATAGTTTTTGTACGATAGATTTTAGAAATGTCGTTGAGTTTGATGATTGATGACATAATAGAATTGGTTTATAGTTATTGTTTTAATTTTATTGTCGGTATTCCCTTGAAGCGAGAGAGGTCATTGGTCACGATAACGTCACCTTCATTAAGACCTGAGACGACCTCGACATAGTCATAGCTTGCGCGGCCGAGCTGGACGGATGTTTTGACAAGTTCGCCGTCGCGCAATACGTATATATTATACATTCCGGGTTGATTATAGAACGGAGCGTTTTCGATGCGCAGCACATTCGAACACAAGCCCGAACTAACGTATAGGTCTGATTTCAGACCGGGACGCAATGTCGCAAGGCTGTCACAGTCGGGAACGACTGTAAACGATATCATGCCGTTTGAAGAGGTAGGGGAGATATTGACTACCTTGCCGTCGATGTCTGTGCCTCTGATTTTCATGTGAGTGCGGCA
>CAMWNF010000160.1 GCA_947175535.1 uncultured Bacteroidales bacterium | reverse complement strand
GATTTTGTGTGCAACTTTATCCAAAATCCTGTAAACAAATTTTAGGACGGGTCACACGTCACTAGGGACGCGATGCATCGCGTCCACCCCTCAAGCGGGAGAGGAAATTTTTGGGGATGTCGTAATTTTTTACGAACTTAGCGGTATATTATAAAATTATTTTGAAATAGCGCTAATCATATCACCTGTTTGCTTTATGGGAAACAATTTGCTTAAAGCCGGTCTGGTTTCTGCGGCGATGCTTGCCGCGGGTTTTGTGGAGGCTGACGCCGAAGTCAGATTTGCACGGATTTTCTCTGATAATATGGTTTTGCAGCAGAATGCGGTGGTGAAAGTTCACGGCACGGCTGCTCCGAATTCGGATGTCAAACTGACAGCCGGATGGTCGTCGAGGACTCTGAAAACTAAAGCCGCTTCAGACGGACGGTGGTCTATGGAACTTGAAACGCCTTCATACGGCGGTCCATATACGTTGAAAGCCGTTGACCGCGACGGAGCCAAGACTCTGAGCAATGTTCTCATCGGCGACGTATGGGTGTGCGGCGGTCAGTCGAACATGGAGATGCCTGTGAAGGGGTTCGCCGGTCAGCCCGCGCATAACACAGCCGACCTTATAGCGAAAACACATCCTTCGCGAGAGCTGAGACTTTTCAGGCAGCCGCGCGACTGGTCGACGACAGAGAAAGACAGTCTTGCGGGAGGTGAATGGACGTTGGCGACTTCGCGCGCCGTCGCCAATTTCAGTGTGGTCGGCTATGCGTTCGGCGATTATCTTCAGGAAGCACTTGACATTCCCGTCGGTCTGATACAGTGCTGCTGGAGCAACTCGAAAATCGAGGCGTGGATGGCTCCGGAAACGTTCGAGTGCGAATTTACGGATGTCGTGCTCCCCGAAAATGGTCAGACGGAATTCGGCTGGCTCGAAGGAACTCCGACGTTGCTTTACAACGCGATGGTCAATCCGTGGGACGGTTTCCCCGCTGCCGGGGCGATATGGTATCAAGGCGAGGCGAACACTCCTAATCCGGAGCCATATAAAAAACTTTTCCCGGCGATGGTCGACGATTGGAAACACGTTTTCCGCAACGACTCGCTGCCGTTCTACTATGTGCAGCTGGCGCCGTTCTACTCCGACGGTGAGCAGTGGGCGAAGTTCCGTCAGGTGCAGAACGAGCTTCTTGACGAAATGCCCAATATCGGCATGGCAACCACAGGCGACTGCGGTGACAGTCTTTTCATCCATCCACCCAAGAAACGTCCGGTCGGCGAACGTCTCGCGCGCCTCGCGCTTGAAAACACCTACGGTCGCGACGGTCTGCAGGCGAACGCTCCGCGTGCGCGTTCGGCAGCGTTTCTTCCCGATGATCCCAAGACGATAATCGTCAGTTTTGTCAACTCTGCCGACGGTCTCACTCCGACCCGCGCAGCTCTGTCGGGTTTCGAAGTCGTCGACGCCTTCGGTGAGGTCTATCCCGCGGAGGCAACGACCTATGGTCATGACCGCGTGAAAATCACCAGTCCGGTCAAAAATCCCGTCGAGGTGCGTTACGGCTACCATAACTTCTATGAGGGTTCGCTATATAACAATGTGGGTGTGCCGGTCGCTCCCTTCCGTCTCGAACTGCCGAAACGCAAGAAACCCGCGCTGATGTGGTTCGACGCAGAAGCCAACATCAAGAGATTCAGTAATCCGGACTCCATCGATTATTATATCGATAAAATCGCCGACCTCGGTTTCACTCACGCCGCTGTCTGCATACGCCCCATTACCGGTTATCTGCTCTATGACTCGGAACTCGCGCCGCTCTACCGCGGCAACTACGACGATGTTAACGTCGATTTCGATTATTTAGGCAAATTCATCGAAGCCGCCCACCGTCGCGGCATAAAGGTGCTCGCGTCGATGAACACATTCTGCGCCGGTCACAATTATATCGACAAGGGGCTTATCTATGACGGTCATCCCGATTGGGCGAGCCGTGTGCTCGACGTCGACCGCGGCATAATCCCCATCACCGAGCAGAAAGACAAATACGGAGCGATGGTCAATCCGATTAATCCAGAATATCAGGATTATATAATCTCGGTGATGAAAGAAATCGTAACGAAATATCCAGAGGTCGACGGCATTATCCTCGACCGCGTGCGCTACGACGGCATCACCGCCGACTTCTCGGACCTGTCGCGCCGCGAATTTGAGAAATATATCGGTCAGAAGGTAAAACGCTTCCCCGACGATATCCTAAAACTTGAAAAAATCGACGACAAAGGTCGCTTCAAGGTCATTCCCGGCAAACATTACATGAAATGGATTGAATGGCGCACCAAGACAATCACCGACTTCATGGCGCGTGCGCGCAAGGAAGTGAAGGAAGCCAAGCCCGACGCAATCTTCTCGACCTATACGGGCGCATGGTATCCGTCATACTATGAAGTGGGCGTAAACTTCGCCAGCAACACCTACGACCCCTCGAATGACTTTGACTGGGCGACACCCGAATACAAAAATCTCGGCTATGCCGAACTGATTGACCTCTACACCACAGGCAATTACTACACCGACATCACCATCGAAGAAAGCCGCAACAATCCCAATACCGTCTGGAACGAAACCGACAGCGAGGGTCACAGCGGGTCGTGGTACTGCGTCGAGGGCTCATGCAAGCATCTGCGCGACATCATGGGCGATAACGACGTGCTCGGCGGCGTACTCGTCGACCAGCTCTATTTCGACAAATCGCGTCTGCCCCGCGCAATCGAGATCAACCTCCGCGCCTCCGACGGTCTGATGATATTCGATATCGTGCACATAATCAAGGCTAATCTCTGGAAGGAAATCGAAGACGGTATGCGCGCCGGCGGCAATATCCAGTAGCCGCGCCGGTGAAATTGGTTTAGAAAATTTGTTGGATTAATATTTGTGTTCCTGCGTAATAGTTTTTAACTTTGCGCAGGAACGCTTGCGTTTCAACTATTTATTATTTACAAATCTAATAGCATGCTTATGAAAAAAATTTTACTCCCATTGGCGTCTTTCGCGCTGGTAATTCCCGCTTATGCTCTCGACGGAGAAGGCACGAAGGACAACCCGTTCAAAATCACGAAAATCGAAGATTTTGCCGAAATGGAAACCGCTCCAGTCGGCTCGTATTATATACTTGAGAATGATATAGATGCTACAGGTGGAAAGTATGCCACTCCTTTTCAAAAAACTCCAGGCGAGATTTATCTTGACGGTAACTACCATGTAATCAAAGGTTTGGATAGTGCTATGCCCAATGCAGGACTATTCGGACTTATCGACGGTGAAATCAAGAATCTTGGAATTGAAAATGCGAAAGTCGTCGACACAGGTGGCGGTTGGGGTCCTGCCGGTATCATAGCTGCTTATGCGGGGTGTAATGCGTCGATGATTATCGACAACTGTTATACAACCGGTTCGGTCAACGGTTATTATTCCGGAGGTCTCGTAGGTGGCACCAAAGTAGGTATTACAATAACTAATTGTTATTCTGCAGCAGATTGTACTTCAGGCAATGGTTTTGCGGGTGGTTTGCTCGGTTGTGTTAACTATGCGGAAGGTAAAACAATTACAGCTAACATTTCAAACAGCTACGCCTCTGGCGAAATAAACGGAAAAGTAATGGCAGGCGGTCTCGTCGGAGGTAACCAGCAGCATCAACATCCTGCGACAGGTAGCGAGGTTGTCAATTTCAATAATGTTGTGGCATGGAACCCGACGGTAAGCGGTGGCGCAGCAGGCATGCTGATGGGTGTCGGTGCGGTTGCAGCTGAAATCAATGAAGAGAGTGGTTTCTATTGGGAATTCCTCTTATTGAATAATGAGGATGTTGAAAACGGTAAATCAAGAG
>CAMWNF010000159.1 GCA_947175535.1 uncultured Bacteroidales bacterium | reverse complement strand
TTTGCAATCACATCGCTGTTACCGGAATCCGAGACGTTCACGCCGTTTCTCGAGCCGAACTCCTTGCCCCGCATGTCGTGCCGACCAACGGTTCACAAACCGTAAATCCACACCACATCCGGAGTTCTGAGACAATCTCTTGCGACTTCGACGCTACTTTTTGTCTATCTTTTCGAGAAGGGTGCGGACCGAGCCGGCGATTTGGTCGTCAATACCGTTCATAACGTCATCTGGACGGTTGTAAATCAGCACGTCAGGATTGAGTTGACGGTTTTCAAGCACGTTGCCGTCCATATCCATCGACGTCACCTGAGGAATGCCGAATACAAGCGACGGGTCTATCTGAGTCTCCCACCATACAGCTGTCATGGTGCCGGGAACGGGTGCGCCGACAACGTCACCCAGACCGAGTGTCTGATAGACGAAGGGCGAACCGTGAGCGTCGCTGTAGTTGCTTTCGTTGACAAGCATGACTGACGGTTTGTTCCACTGTGAGAACGGCTCGCTGCCGATATACTGACCGCGCGGCACGAAACGGACATACTCTTTGCCCCCGAGCAGTATGGCGAGGTCATTGTGCAACCAACCTCCACCGTTCCACCGTGTGTCGACGATGATGGCTTCGCGGTTGCGGTACTTGCCGAGCATTTCATCGAAGACCGTGCGGAAACTTGGACTGTCCATGCCGCTGACATGGACGTAGCCGATGCGACCATCCGAAAGACTGTCGACTATCGCCTGGTTGCGTTCGACCCAGCGAGTGTAAAGCAAATCGCGTATGCTACCCGTAGGAGTCACCTCGATTCGGTCAGTCTTGCCTCCGTCGCGCTTGACTGTGAGTGCTGTCTTTTTGCCGGCTTTGCCTTCCAGTAGGGGATAGTAATCCTTACCGGCTTCGATAGTCTCGCCGTCTATCGCCGTGATGATGTCACCGGGCTTCAGATTGAATTTAGCGGAAGACAGAGGTCCGCGTGGCAAAATCTCACTGATGCGCAATCCATTGCCGGAATATGTCGGGTCAAAGAATGCCCCGAGTTCGGCGGTTGGCATAGATGCCCCCGGAGCGTAGTAGCGACCGCCTGTGTGAGATGCGTTAAGTTCGCCGAGCAGTTCGCTGAGCAGTATGGCAAAGTCATAATTGTTATTGATGTATGGCAGGAATCGGCGATAGTGTTCACCATAATAGTCCCAATCAACGCCGTGCAGATTTGCATCATAGAATTTGTCTTTGACCTGCTTCCAAGCATGATTATAGATGTACTCCCGCTCCTTTGACGGTTTGCGGTCATAAGTCGCTTCAAACTCTATGGGCTTCGAGTCTGCAGCTGCGAGATCGATTTTCTTCATGCCGCCCCCACTGATGACGAAGAGGTTCTTTCCGTCTTTATCTGCTGCGAAACCGCCGCTTATACCTTTAAGCAGCACCTTTGTCTCTCCTTTCTTCAGGTCGTGGACAAGCAGGTTTCTGCCGCCTTCGGTTGCCGCTGCTGAGTAATAGAGCTTGTCTCCCTTAGGCGAAAGATAGTAGTCGCCGAGACTCGATGATGCTGAAGTGAGACGACGCATGCGGTATTTACGGTTGTCAAGGTCGAATGATAGTGGCTCTATACCTTTTTTTGTCGCTTTGTCGTCGCTGTCATTGTCTTTCTTATCGTCTTTGGCTTTTTCGGCGAGGTCAGCTTCTTCCTCAGTCATGTTGAATTCGTCCCATGCCTCTCCGTCAAGAACCATCAGTACTATGTCGGAGGTATTTCCCCAGCTGCCGTGACTGCGCATGCCGTAGCGTCCGGTGGAGTAGGTGAGAGCCTTACCGCCCAGTGCCCATTTTGGATTGCCGTCGCTGTAGCCGCTTTCTGTAAGGTCTATGACTTCCGACCCGTCGGCGCAGACGAGAGCGATGTCGGAGTTGTTCCATCCACCGACTCCAATGTAATCGGCGAGCAGCCAACGGCTGTCGGGACTCCATTCGAAGGTTATGTCGCCGTCTGAGTATGAATAGTTGAATTTTCCGTCAAGGGCTGTGTTGACCTGTTTGCTGTCAACATCGATGACACGTAGCTCGGTTCGGTTTTCAAGAAAAGCGACTTTCTTGCCGTCGGGGCTGAACACGGGTTGCTGAGCCGAAGTCGCGCAACTGTAAAGCGGCTCTTCAACAATCTCTGAGGCGTAAGCAAATTGTTTTTCGTCGTCGTTGGCGATTTTAGCGGTGAAAAGTTGCCAGACACCGTCGCGGTCGCTGTCATAGACGAGAGTCCTGCCGTCGGGCGAGAACTCTACGCAACGTTCCTGAGCCGGTGTGTCGGTGATGCGTTTCGTCGTCTTATACTTGGTTGATGTAACATAGATGTCGCCACGGATAATGAATGCGACTTCATCGCCTGAAGGCGAAACAGCCATAGTGGTGGCACCTGAGCGACGGATATTTTTGACAATATCGCTGTCATAGTCGTCACCGATAATTTCAATGTCGACTTTACGTGGTGCTTCCCCTTCGGAAATTGTGTAAATCTCGCCGTCCCAACTGAACGCAAGTCTGCCATCATTTGCTGCCGAAAGAGAGCGTACCGGATGTTTCGTGAAATTGGTTAGCTTGGTTTTCCTTCCGTCAGAATTGGACGAATAGATGTTTAGCGTGCCGTCTTCTTCACTGATATAGTAGAACTTTTTGCCGTCAGGAGCCCAGACCGGATTGAGGTCATGACCATTGAAATCCGTCAGTTTGGTGAATTTGCCCTCTCTGACAAGCCAGATGTCAGACGTTCCCGATGAGTGTTCATGTTTGCGCAACGGATCTTCGTAACCTTTCTTATCTTCATACAGCATATCGCCGTCAGCATTATAGCTGAGTGAACGGACTTGAAGAGAATATACCATTTCCGGACGAGCGTTTTCACGATTTATGTCAAGAGAATACAGCTGGGTCTGGAATGGTCCCTGAATGGCACTTTGAGAGGGTTGAATGTTGGCGGAGAACATCAGCAGTCCTTCGGGATTGAAGCCGAGAGGTGTTTCAGAGCCCGAGTGTGTGGTAAGACGGCGGACGTTACCACCGGCGGCATCACAGATGAAGATATCGGTCGAACCTTCGCGCGTGCTGTTAAATACTAACTTTTCACCGTTCGGCGTCCATAGAGGTTTACTGTCGTAAGCGTCGTTTGTGGTTATCTGGCGGGCTTTACCTCCGGAGACGGGTACTGTGAAAATATCGCCTTTATATGTGAAAGCTACGGTCTTGCCGTCAGGTGAAATCGCAGCGTCGCGAAGCCAAAGCGGAGTCTCTGCGACGGATGTAATCGTCGCGAGTGCAGTCAGAATTGAGATGAAAAGTTTTTTCATATATAATGTCTTGGATGTTGTCTTTTAACTAAGACACAAAGTTAACCAATTTGTTACAAAAAAAATATCAGGTTAATGTTGAGGCATTATAAAAAAGACACCTTCGCTCCTTAATAGGGGCGAAGGTGCCATGAAGTTTTATCGGAGACTTTTATTTGCCTGATTTGGATTTGAGATCCATTTTAGGCATCGGTTCAAGACCGCGGTTGCGAAGCAGTGCATCAACCGAAGGCTCATGACCGCGGAAGTTGACATAAAGAACCATCGGGTCTTCAGAACCGCCTTTTTCGAGAACGTTCTCTTTGAACGCTTTTGCAGTCTCGGGGTCAAAAATACCTTTTTCTTTGAAAAGTTCGAAACCGTCAGTGTCGAGAACTTCAGCCCAGAGATATGTGTAGTAGCCTGAAGCATAGCCATCGCTGCCGAAGACGTGTTTGAAGTAGGGTGAACGATAGCGGAATGTGAGTTCGGCGGGCATACCAAGCTTTTCAGCCACACGTTTTTCAAAATCTACAACGTCGATTTCTTCAGTCGGATTAAGTTTGCCATATTCGAGGTCAAGGAGTGCAGCCCCGGCGAGATCTGCG
>CAMWNF010000158.1 GCA_947175535.1 uncultured Bacteroidales bacterium | reverse complement strand
TCGACTGGCTTGCTGACGAATTCCAGAAAGAAGAAGGCGTAGACCTCCGTCAGGACCCTATGGCCCTCCAGCGTCTTAAAGAAGCTGCCGAAAAGGCCAAGATTGAGCTTTCAAGCACAACCTCGACCGAGATTAACCTTCCGTATATCATGCCGGTAAACGGTATTCCAAAGCACCTTGTCAAGACTCTTACCCGTGCTAAATTCGAACAGCTCGCCGACAAACTCATTCAGGCTACTATCAAGCCTTGTGAAGATGCGCTTCGCGACGCAGGCATGAAAGCAAGCGATATCGACGAAGTCATCCTCGTCGGTGGTTCGACCCGTATCCCTGCAATCCAGCAGATTGTTGAAAAATTCTTCGGCAAAGCTCCCTCTAAGGGTGTCAACCCCGATGAAGTGGTTGCAGTTGGTGCAGCAATTCAGGGTGGTGTCCTCTCAGGCGACGTGAAAGACGTCCTCCTTCTCGACGTTGTGCCTCTGTCAGTAGGTATCGAAACTCTCGGTGGTGTGATGACCAAGCTTATCGAAGCCAACACAACCATTCCTACCCGTAAGAGCGAAACATTCTCTACGGCAGCCGACAATCAGCCTTCAGTTGAAATCAACGTCCTTCAGGGCGAACGTCCTATGGCTAAAGATGATAAACTTCTCGGCAAATTCCACCTCGACGGCATCGCACCCGCTCCTCGTGGCATACCTCAGATCGAAGTTACATTTGAAATCGACGCAAACGGCATCCTTAACGTTTCAGCCAAAGATAAGGCTACAGGCAAAGAACAGTCAATCCGTATCGAAGCATCGAGCGGTCTGACCGAAGCCGAAATCAAACGTATGAAGGAAGAAGCAGAAGCTAACGCAGCTGCCGACGCCAAAGAAAAAGAACGTATCGACAAACTCAATCATGCCGACGCAGTCATCTTCCAGACTGAAAAGCAGATTGCAGAATTCGGTGACAAGATCCCCGCTGATAAGAAAGCAGCTCTCGAAGCAGCAGTCAACAAGCTGAAAGAAGCTCACAAGAATGCTGACCTCGACGCTATCGACAGCGCGATTAAAGAAATCGAAACTACATTCGGTGCAGTTCAGCAGGATATCCTCAACGCTCAGCAGCAGGCTCAGTCAGCACAGAGCGCAGGTCCTGACATGGGTTCACAGTCTCATACCGGCAACGGTGGCGACGACCACGTAACCGACGTAGACTTCGAGGAAGTAAAATAAGACACATAAAAATCAATAACAAAATATGGTGTAGCTCAACGAGTTGCACCATATTTTTATGTCTCTATTTCTCGTCCCATTAGCACCAAATTCTTGAAAAGTTGATGGTCGATATTAAAAAACTTTAGCACTCTTTTTTATTACAGCCTCAAATGACGGCAAAATAAGTTCGGGCAACCACTAGCTCCGGTGCATCTCTAAGACCTTGGTCAGATGATTAAATCCATTTGAAAGATAACCAAAATGCTCTTTGTTAGGTGTGATTGGGATACCCAACTTATCAATCTCAGTAAAAGAGTTATCTAACAGCCAGGTTATAACGGCTTGCTTTTTTATAACCATAACAAGGTCGAATCAATATATGCGTCTAATCCACATTTCACTCGATTTCGTACCCCATTGTACGTGCCAGGTACGGCCAGTAGCATTATCTAATAGAATAAACTGATACATGTTTTTAGTGGGATATAGTTTAAAAGAGTTTATACCCTTAAACCATGATAAATCCTCACTATTTAAAGTTACTGTACCTTCATCTTTAGACTTAAGAGACCATTGTATTAAGTCAATTTGCCCGGTTTGACGATTTAATTTTAAAAGAATATATATATTTTCGGTTTGGTATATTTCAAATTGATTCGACAAAACTTCGTAAAATTGACACGAGTTTATGTCACGCAATATATCAATTTGTGTTTTAATCGGGTCTTCTTGTTCCATTGGAATCGAATCAGATTGAGAGAATGAAGTCAGACCGAAACAAATAAGTAGTAATGAAAGGAAATATCTCATAGTTAAGAAAGTTTTAGAATCCGCCCCATATTGAAAATCCATTTGACCCTTCAAACCCCTCAGATTCATCGATATTAAGGGTAATCCCTTTTGATTTCATATCAGCGATAATGTTGTAAAATGCATTTTTGTCGCTTTCAAATTTACATACTAAATAAGATTTCAATTCATTATAATCTTTGAAATTATAGGCCTTTAAAACGTTGTCAAGATCTTCAAATCCATTGCCGTTTTCAAAAGTGCCGTTCCCATTGTTTATTTCGTAATCAATATTGAAAGAAATAATTCCATCATCGCAAATATCTTCGAGATAGAAATAAACGGATTTGTGTGAGTCTCCTTTCTTTTCAGAGAATACAATTACTTTAGAATCCCGTTTGAGAGAAACGTTGTCAGATAATTCCATATTTAAATTCAATCATTTACAGAGTTAATAAATTATTCAAGGTCAGTGTCATTGAAAATATTGGTTTGTCTAGTGTTTTCGTAGTTGTTATAGTCCGTATACGTAGCATGTTCGTATTCCTGTTATATGCATCAATTTTTCAAAGTCCAAGTTATAGTATTGATGGAAGTAGTTTCTTTATTATAATTCCATTTGTAATATACCATTTAAAAATATCACTCCATTGTGCTGTGTCGGTCATATCAATATCTCTTTTAAGATAAAAGCGTGTAGCTTTTTTACCTTCTGAACCAGTCCATTCAATATCGGATTCTTTACAACCAAGAGCAGATAAGAGTTCTGATTTATGTTTCACAAACTCGGCATAGAGTTCTTTGTCTTCGGGAATATAGATGCCAACAGTAGCTTCATTTTTCTGCTTCTTTGCCTCGATGCACAAATGACAACGGCTATCCCCAACACTAAGATCATACCAGTTATGAGATTTTGCTGTACGGAGCCTAAATGATTTGACGAAATTAGTATTCTTCGCATATTCGTTAAATGCTTGCCAAAAATCAAGTTGGAGTACCTGCGTGTCAGTAGCGTTGGACGTTGGTTTAATAGTTTTAGCCCACTCATTAGGCCGCTCTACAACATTGAATTTAGGCGCAAGCTTAGTTTGGTCGTCAATGTACCAAAGTTCAATTTCTAGAAGATAAAAACCTAAATGGGAACCGGTGTTCTCATTTAGCCAATCAATAGCATTACGGTGTTCTTCTCTTGCCTTTTTTACAACCCATACAATAGCTTTGGCATTTTTACCTGAAGCGTATGTAATAAGTTGACCCAGATGACAATGATTAGAGTCTTCTAATTGGTTCTCAATAATAACATAGTTTTCTGTATCGGCTTCTTTGGCAAGAATGTCGGCCGAATAGCCACCGACTTTGGACTCTTTTTCAATAAGTTCCAATTCCATACCAAGTATATCGCCAATATATGAGAGATTATCTGCAAGCCAAGGTGTAAAATCAGATGCTTCATTAGGCCATGCCTTACGAAGATTATGCTCTTGCTTGAGTGTTTCGAGTTTCATACCTATAATTGGCGTTTAAAGTATTTAGAGGTGCAAAATTAGCGAATTATATTAGATTTTATGGTATGTTATCGCTGAAACTTATTGACAGGGTGTGACTTTCAATCAAACTTTCAATCAAATCAAGACTGCTAATTCGGATTTTTTCGCTAATTTTGCGCGTGATACCTTTGCTTTCGGCATCACGCACGGATTATCGCCAACATGCGCTAAGGTTCAACTCGCGAATAAGATTTGTCGTTATAATAAAAAGGAGGCACGATATGTCGGAAGAACAGATGAATAGTTATCGGCTCACGTCGATGGAGGAACCGGGCGATGAGCGCATGGCTCAGATTATGCGCGAGGTTGCCGAAGATGCCCGCGAAAGTACCCGCCGGGCTGCCGAACGCGTAGCTGCCGGCATCGAGGCAGCCGCGCAAGCGGCACAAGAGAAATGGGGCGATGCCATAAATAGAATTAAGAATGGCAG
>CAMWNF010000157.1 GCA_947175535.1 uncultured Bacteroidales bacterium | reverse complement strand
TAGGCGGATATCTGTCTGACAACAGCGTCCCCCGATTTCCCCACCCTTAGGGAAGCAGCGTATATTTATATGCGCCTCACCCGCTTCCGTCACACCATTTTATATTCCCTCGGCAGCAATCGCTTCACGTCCCTCCGGGAGATGCGCTTGCAACACACGAGAGGTAATATGACGTACGAATATTGAGACGCGTATATCGACGCTCTGCCGGCAGATTTTCTTTCGGTTGCGGCTGCATTGCCTGCGAAATAAAACCGGCTGCTGAAAAAGATTTTTGCGCTGTGATGAAAAATTAGTAATTTTGCATGTTAAAATCTTATGCGACAATAATAATCCGATTACTAATCATATTACAGCACTCATGAACATTTCATACAGCTGGCTAAAGCAATATATCGATTTCAATCTCAACCCCGAAGAACTCGCTGCGGCGCTGACTTCGATTGGTCTTGAAACCGGTGGCATCGAAAAAGTTGAATCTGTACGCGGCGGACTGAGAGGAATCGTTATAGGAAAAGTCCTTACATGTGTCGAACATCCTAACAGCGACCATCTCCATATCACTACCGTCGATTTAGGCACCGGCGAACCCGTTCAGATTGTCTGCGGAGCCCCAAACGTGGCTGCCGGACAGACCGTGGTTGTCGCTACCGTCGGAACAACACTCTACGGCGAAGGCGACGAGACTTTCCAGATTAAGAAGTCGAAAATCCGTGGTGTCGAGTCATTCGGTATGATATGCGCTGAAGATGAAATCGGTGTGGGAACTTCCCACGACGGCATCATCGTAATCGACCGCGAAGTCGCTCCCGGCACCCCCGCTGCCGAATTCTATGATTTGCGCGACGATTATGTCCTCGAAGTCGACCTTACGCCAAACCGCATCGACGCTGCCTCCCACTATGGCGTGGCACGTGACCTCGCGGCATGGCTCGACTGCCACGCTGAGCACAAAGCTCTCACGCGTCCCTCTGTCGATGGTTTCAAGACCGACGCTGCCGCAAAGGCTGTTGATGTTGTTGTTGAAAATCCCGAACTCTGCACCCGTTACTGCGGCGTCACTGTCCGCAACGTCACAGTGACCGAGAGTCCCGACTGGCTCAAAGACCGCCTGACAGCAATCGGACTCCGGCCAATCAACAATGTTGTCGACATCACCAATTATATACTCCATGCGTTCGGTCAGCCCCTCCACTGCTTCGACCTCGCTAAAGTAAAAGGTGAGAAAATCGTGGTACGCACCTGCGCTGACGGCACTCCTTTCGTGACCCTTGACGAAACCGAGCGTAAGCTCAGCGCAGCCGACCTGATGATATGTAACGACAGCGAACCGATGTGTATCGCCGGTGTATTCGGCGGTCTCGACTCAGGTGTCACAGAGACAGCTACCTCAATATTCCTTGAAAGTGCATGCTTCAATCCGACTTCCGTACGTCGCACTGCGCGTCGACACGGTCTCAGCACCGACGCATCGTTCCGCTACGAACGCGGTGTCGACCCCAATGGCTGTATGTATGCCCTCAAACTCGCTGCCCTCATGGTCCAGGAGCTCGCCGGCGGTGAAATCTGCGGCGAACCTGTCGACATCTACCCCTCGCCTGTCGCTCCATATCCTGTTGAGCTTGCTTACGACGACATCACCCGCATGCTCGGCATCGAGATACCCGCTGAAACCGTCGACGCTATCCTTCGTTCTCTCGAAATCGAAATCACCCGCCGCAGCGACGACGGAAAAGTGCTCTCGCTCGCCGTGCCCACCTACCGCTTCGATGTCCGCCGCCCCTGCGATGTAATCGAAGATATATTACGCATCTACGGCTACAACAATGTCCCGATGACGACCACCGTCCACTCGTCGCTCACCTACAAGACCATCACCGACGAGGCTGACGACCTTATGAAAAAAGTCGCAGAACAGCTGACCGCATCAGGCTTCAACGAGATACTCAACAACTCCCTCACCGCCGAAGCATATTACAACGGTCTGGAGACATATCCCGTCGACCGCTGCGTCAAGCTCCTCAATCCGCTCAGCCAGGACCTCAACGTGATGCGCCAGACTCTCCTTTTCGGTGGTCTCGAGTCAATCGCCCACAACGTCAACCGCCGTCTCGAAGACCTCTTATTCTACGAATTTGGCAATGTCTACTCACGCGACCCGAAGGTAGAGCCTTCAACTGACCGCCCGCTTGCTCCTTATCGCGAGGAGTCGCGTCTCGCCCTTTGGCTTACCGGTCTGTCACGCCGCGCTTCATGGGCTCACCCCGCCGAAGAAGCTTCCTTCTACGACCTGCGCGCATATGTCGACAACATTTTCGCCCGTCTCGGCATCACCTCGCGCGAACTCGTATTCGCCCCCATATCTGACGAGATTTTCGCTGTCGGTCTTTCTGTCGCCACCCGCTCGGGCAAGCAACTCGGCGCCATGGGCATCGTCCGCCCCGACATCGCTCAGCGTTGCGAAGTGCGTCAGACAGTGTTCTTCGCCGAACTTGACTGGGCTGCCCTCGTCGGTCTCGCCGTGAAACGCAACGTCACTTACGCTCCGCTGCCCAAGACCCACCCCGTCAAACGCGACCTTTCCCTGCTAATCGACACCAATGTCACGATGGCAGACGTCGAGCGCGTTGTCCGCGAAAGCGAGAAGAATATCCTGCGTTCGGTTTCCCTCTTCGACGTCTACGAAGGCAAGAACCTGCCTGCAGGCAAGAAATCCTACGCTATCACAATGATGCTTCAGGACAACGAAAAGACCCTCCAGGACAAATACATCGACCAGGTGATGAACCGCATCATCGCAAATCTCGAGAAGAAACTCGGCGCACAGTTGCGATAACCCCCCGACGATAAATCAAACAACAATATACCCAAATCAAAAATACTTCTACCAATGGGAAGAGCATTTGAATACCGCAAAGCAAGAAAACTGAAACGTTGGGGCAACATGTCCCGCACTTTTACCCGCATCGGTAAAGAAATCACCATCGCTGCCAAAGCCGGCGGTCCCGACCCCTCGACAAACCCCCGTCTCCGCGCACTCATGCAGAACGCAAAGGCTGCCAACATGCCTAAAGACACTGTCGAACGCGCCATCAAGAAAGCTACCGATAAAGACGCCGGCGATTACAAGGAAATCACCTACGAAGGATACGGTCCTTTCGGCATCGCCATTTTCGTCGAGGCTGCAACAGACAACAATACCCGCACTGTTGCCAACGTCCGCTCTTATTTCAACAAACACGGCGGTTCGCTCGGCACACAGGGTTCGCTGACCTTCCTCTTCGACCATAAGTCAGTGTTCAAAATCAAACCCAAAGACGGCGTTAGTCTCGACGACCTCGAACTTGAACTTATCGACTACGGTGTAGACGAGCTCGGTCACGATGAAGACGAGGACGGAAACGAACAGATTGTTCTTTACGGTGCCTTCGAAGAATATTCCAATATCCAGAAATATCTCGAAGACAACGGTTTCGAAATCATCAGCTCTGAATTTGAACGCATCCCCAATGATTTGAAGGACGTCACTCCCGAGCAGCGCGAGTCTGTCAACAAGCTTCTCGAAAAGATTGAGGAAGACGAAGACGTGCAGAACGTTTTCCACAACATGAGAGAAGAAGACGAAGAATAATTTTTTCAAAATAAACTTTACAGCCGTTGTGCAGCCCGGCTGCGCAACGGCTGTCTTAAATCTTAGACCTTAATACCAATGGACGAAAACGACCTCATAATTGTCGCCACTTTCGACTTCGACTGGCAGGCGCACATGGCACAGGGCTTACTTGCCGAGCAGGAAATACCATCGACACTTGATAACGAAATCTTCGCATCACTCTACCCGATAGGCTTCAACACCATCGGCGGTATCAACCTCCGGGTGTTCCGCCGCGACGCCGACCGAGCCCGCGACATAATCTCCAAATCCCAACTCTAAAATTAACGCATACTGAATATGAAGTATTTCTTTTTACTCGCCTTCGCCCTTTTCATGGGTTCATGCTGCAACAAGAATTGTGAGACTCCTGTAGCTACTGATGTTGAGATAGCTAA
>CAMWNF010000156.1 GCA_947175535.1 uncultured Bacteroidales bacterium | reverse complement strand
ACGTTTTATTGTAAAGGTCGCATGGTCAAATACCTGATGGTCACCATAAGCCTTACCGACATTATCAGCGATGATGGGATAATCGCCCGAACGCGGAGCGGGCGGGAAACGGAGATTAAGACGTGAACTGTCAAGTTCATCAACCTCTATACGCTCTATTTTGGCAAGCTGTTTCATTCGGCTCTGCACCTGAACAGCTTTGGTCGCCTTATATCTGAAACGTTCTATAAATTCTTCGGTATCCTGAATCTGTTTCTGTTGGTTCTGGTATGCCCGCATCTGTTGTTCGATACGTTCCTGGCGAAGCACTACAAACTTTGAATAATTGACATTATAGTCATAGATTTTACCAAGATTGATTTCAATAGTGCGGTTAGTGACATTGTCGATAAAAGCCCTGTCATGACTGACGAGAACAACAGCCTTAGCTTTTGTCATAAGGAAATTTTCCAACCATTGAATGGATTCAATATCAAGGTGGTTGGTAGGTTCGTCAAGTAACAGAACATCCGGACGCGTAAGGAGCAGTTTAGCCAATTCTATTCGCATGCGCCAGCCTCCGCTGAACTCCGAAGTCGGTCGGTTAAAATCGGCACGCGAAAAGCCCAGACCGACAAGAGTTTTTTCCAATTCCGCCTCACAGTTGTCCGCTGATTGCATCGCCAGTTGTTCTGTCAAATCAGACATGCGCTCGATTAATTGCTGATATTCATCAGATTCATAATCTGTACGTTGCGACAGCTCATCATTCATCTTATCAAGGCGGCATTGCATCTCATCAATATGCGAGAACGCCTTCCGAGCTTCTTCTGCGACTGTCAAGGTATCTGACAGGACCATTTGCTGCGGCAGATATCCTATCGTAATATCAGATGGAATCGCAACAGCACCGGAAGTAGGTTTCTGAAGCCCTGCAATAATTTTGAGCATAGTGGACTTACCGGCACCGTTTTTACCGACAAGTGCTATACGATCTTTCGGGTTGATAACATAGTTTATGTTATCGAATAGCGATTTAGCACTGAATTCAACAGAAAGATTGTTGATGGATATCATTTAGTACCGAATTTTCCTTTTGTACCTCCTTTTACGCCACCACCGAGAGAGAATATATTCTGGTCGTAACTAACGGTCTTGGTCGCCGCATCGCGCTTACGTTTTAAGGCAAGACTTACAAGACGGTCCATCAACACATCAAAAGGTATATCAGTAGCTTCCCAGAGATAGAATGAAAGCGAACCGGGAATTGTATTTATCTCATTAACATAGATATTGCGATTATCTCTATCGATAATCATGTCTACACGGCTTACGCCATGGCAAGACAGAACCCTGAAAGTTTCGCCTGCAAGAAAACGTATGCGTGCGGTCTCAGCATCAGGAAGATCTGCCGGAATGCGTTTCTGTGAAGCCTGCATACCTTTCGCCCCTTTACTACCGCCCATATACTTGTCTTCGTATGATAGAATCTCCCCACTTTTAATGGGTTCCTCGAGTACAGATGTAATATAATCGTCACAGTCGCCAAGGACAGAGCAGTTGATTTCCTGAAGATGCTCAACCATATGTTCGACAATTATACGAGTAGAGTAATGACGGGCATCTTCAACGCGCTCGATAAGCTGCTGACGGTCGGTCGCCCTACCGATACCGACACTCGAGCCGAGATTGGCAGGTTTTACGATTGCGGGATAGCCGATTTTTTCTTCAATTTCCGCAATCAGCGAGTCTTTTTGTTTCGCCCATTGCTTGTCGGTGAACCAAACATAATCGACTACCGGAATTCCGGAAGCCTGAAGAATCATCTTCATCGTAATCTTATCCATGCCATTGGCAGACGCCAATACACCACAACCTGCATAAGGAATACCAATCGAGTCGAGAATGCCTTCAAATGTGCCGTCCTCGCCATTAGAGCCATGGAGAACAGGAATCACAACGTCAAGCTCAGTCAACACGTCACTTCCGAAGAGCGGTTTCTTCACTGTATATAATTTGTAGTCTCCATAAACGGGACGCATGTAGACTTCGCGACATTTCGCAAGGAGTGATTTTGTATCACGATAATTCGCCACATCCATAAGGGCGTCACCGGTATACCATTTGCCTTGTTTAGTTATATAGACAGGTATCACCTCATACTTGTCTTTATTTATGGCATGCATTGCCTGATTGGCAGAAATGACAGAAATCTCATGTTCGGTTGAACGACCACCGAAAAAAACAGCAATTTTAGTTTTCATATCGTGCTATAAGTTATACGCATTTAACGTGTTTATTTGAATGTGTCAGGGAGATCGTTTTCATATAGGACAATATCACCTGATTTCAACATTGTTGACAATAATTTTTGAGCATCTGTAAATGTATCGACTGTGAAGATATCGTCCGGTCTCATATTTTTAGCCTTAATACCTTCGATAATTGCATCTCGATTGTAACGACCGACAATGATAGCCAAATCGGCAGAATCTGCTATTTTCTCGCCAAAGGTGCGGTTAAGCTCATAGGTGCGTTCTCCAAGCTCAATCATTCCCGGAGTTACAACTATGCGGCGTCCGCCGCTCATACCCGCAAGCACATCCAATGCCATAGATGAACCTACGGGATTACTGTTATAGGCATCATCGATAATAACCACCCCACCCGGTCCGCGACGTATGCTCAGGCGGTGCTCGACCTGCTGAATCTCACCTACGGCATAACGTATCTTTTCATCATCTACTCCAAGGTATCGGGCAACCGCAACCGCAGCAATAAGGTTTGAAATATTACATTCTCCTACAAGCCGAGTATGCAAATCCAATGACCATCCATCAGAACTTCTCACTGTGAAATCGGTGCCTGAGGGTGAATAAGATATGTTTTCAGCTTTTAGGTCGACATTATTACTTGACTGCACGGAGTATCTTATGCAGGCAGTATTTTCGACCGGACGCTTTTCAATCTGTTCAAAGTCATTGTTTATAACAGCCAGACCGTCATCTGTAAGTGCATCAATGAGTTCAAACTTCGTTCTCTGTATATTCTCAATTGTCTTGAATGATTCAAGATGCTGAGGCCCCACGGCTGTTACAATGCCTACCTGCGGATGCACAAGATCACATATCTCTTTGATATCGCCTGTCTGTTTTGCGCCCATCTCTACAATAAAAACCTCATTATAAGGCTTGATATGCTCACGTACAGTTCGTATTACACCTAAAGTCGTATTAAAGTTTCCCGGTGTCATCAAGGTGTCATACTGTTCCGAGAGTATTCTGTGTAGATAATGCTTGGTGCTCGTTTTTCCATAGCTGCCGGTAATACCAACAATCTTGAGGTTCGGCATTGAAGCGAGAATATCAGCCGCTTCATTATAATAGCGACGATTAATCGTTTTTTCTACGGGTGTGAGCAATATATTAGCCGCCATTATCAATACATGACTGCCACAATAACATGCAATAAATGATATAGAAATGAGTTTGACGGCATAAATTAAACTACCGTCACCAAATAAAGCGACGACGATAACACATGTAATGACAGTTAGTAAGACGGATACAGAGTAAATGCGTATTGCACGCTTTGTCCAAACCAAGGGAAGTTTGTATCTGCGTGATGCCAATACTCCGGCATGGGCACCTGAATATAATCCAATCAAAGGTAAGGCAATCAAATCAAGACCAAAGGTGGTCAAAGACATAAAAAATATAATTACCGCCCCGAGCCTCCACATCGAAGTAGAATCACCCGAGGTTTTCAGCCATTTTGTATATCGCTCATTTCGATAGCTGTTCTGTTGGAGCATCATCAAATCACGCTTTAATTCAAGCGCGACATTTACTCCAGCCAACAATGCAATTATGATATAAAACGACAGCATAATAATTCTATATTATCTATTTATAAAACTTCTTAATACAGCAGCGAATTGATGTGGATTGTCAAGAAAACTATAATGTCCACACCCTGGAAATGAAACAAGACCCGCATCAGGTATAAGTTTCTCCATTATTTTAGCATCACGAAGAGGTGTAGCGGTGGCATTCTCACCCCATATAAGTAGCGTCGGCGCTTTAATCG
>CAMWNF010000155.1 GCA_947175535.1 uncultured Bacteroidales bacterium | reverse complement strand
GGTGCAATAGAAAAAATTCAATATTCAAAATAATCACCACTTGGTTTAGAAATCAATCTGAAAACCAATGAAATAAACCGATAAATGAATTGATATTAATCGGAGTTTCATGAGTTAATCATAATTAAGGCGTTGTGTCTCAATCAGACACAACGCCTTCACAATGTTGGAATTAATTACCCTTTACCTAATCGATTTTATTTATCCAACTTATTGTATTCTTCGTCTGTGACGGGTTCGAGCCAGACGTTTTCGGTTTCTTCTCCGGGAACTGAGAACGCCAGATGAGCGAACCAAGAGTCTTTGGCTGCGCCATGCCAGTGTTTTACATTGGCGGGAATGTTGATGACAGTGCCGGGCAGGATTTCAACCGCCGGTTTGCCTTCTTCCTGATACCAGCCGCGACCTGCCACGCCTACGAGCATCTGACCGCCGCCTTTTTCAGCCTTGTGGATATGCCAGTTGTTGCGGCACCCGGGTTCGAAAGTCACATTTGCAAACGGTATCTGCTCGCTTGAAATCTGTGCGAGATAGCTGTTGCCGATGAAATATTTCGCGTATGCCGTGTTGGGTTCTCCGATAGGGAAAATCATCGAGCGTGCGAACTCTGCCTTGGCGTCGTCGCCTTTGATATCGTCGGTCCACACGTCTTTTGCAAGACGGAATGCCGCCCATGCTTTGGGCCAGCCGGCATAGAAGGCGATATGTGTGAGTATCTCGGAAATTTCAGTGCGGGTGATGCCGTTCTTTTTAGCTTCCTGAAGGTGGTAGACAAGCGATGTGTCGGTGATACCCATCGAGATAAGTGCGGTGATTGTCACCAGACTGCGGTCGCGCAGCGAAAGGAGGTCGTTGCGGCTCCAAACTTCTCCGAAGAGAATATCATCGTTGAGATGGGCAAATTCGGGAGCGAAGTCACCGAGTTGCTGCCTGCCTGCTGTCTGAACTATTTTCTGTTGAGCCATAATAGGTGAGATGGTTATTAAACTTAAAAAGAATGTGATGATGATTCGGTTCATTATTATTTTGTTTTAATGTTTTTTACTTCAGCGAAGCCATCGCTTTAGCGGCAATCTGCTCCGGTGTCAGACCGCAGCGTTTCTGAAGCTCTGAGTAGTCATATCGGTTGAGGAATTCTTTTGGAAGACCTAAATTGACT
Source organism: uncultured Bacteroidales bacterium (assembly GCA_947175535.1). Lineage (GTDB taxonomy): Bacteria > Bacteroidota > Bacteroidia > Bacteroidales > Muribaculaceae > CAG-873. The sequence continues at coordinate 3,037 of CAMWNF010000155.1, read as the reverse complement.
ACCTTAACAGGTGCTTCGCCGAGATAAGATGCTACTTTCTGACCGAAACCGCCATCGATTATGCCGTCTTCGGCTGTAATCACGGTCTTGTAATCTTTCAATGCGTCGAGGGCGTCTGTGTCGAGCTGAGACAGGTTGCGGGGGTTGATAAGAGTTACGTTCACGCCTTCTTTGGCGAGCAAATCGGCAGCCTGAGACATGAAGCCGAACATCGCGCCCGCACCAATCAAAGCCACATCGGCTCCCTGACGGACAATTTCGTACTGCGGTTTAGAATAATCATCCAAAACTTTGATTTCGGGATTTGAAACCGCTGTCGAACCCGGAGTGCGGATAACTACGGGCAGCTCGGTCTGACGGACAGACCAGTCGAGCATTGACTGAAATTCTTCCTTGCATGTGGGGGCGAGGAATAACAAATCGGGAATGTTTGAAAGAAGGGCTATATCAAAGAAGCCGAGATGGGTTTCATCGTTCATTCCGAACATCGAACCGTAGAATACGACGAAAGTGGCAGCCTGTCTGTTAAGCGCGATGTCCTGACTGAACTGGTCGTATGCGCGCTGAAGGAAACTGCTCACAAAGCCGGCTACAGGTCGTGCGCCGCCCTTTGCGAGACCGCTTGCGAGGTCTACGGCAGCCTGTTCGGCAATGCCGACATCGACAAACTGACGTCCGGCTTCCTGTCGGCGGGCTTTGTCGAAACCGAGTACACCGGGAGTGCCGGCAGTGATGGTCACGACTTTACTGTCTGCTTTCATCTTTTGCAGCATCTCTTTGGCGAAGAGGTCGCTATAATCCTCAGGTTCGGTCACGGGATTGTCTTCATGTAGGGGTGCGCCGCTCTTGAGGTCGAACGGACCGGAGAAGTGGAACGCTTCCTTGTTTGCCTCAGCGACAGGAAGACCCATACCCTTCATGGTGTTGAGATGGACGACTACGGGATGGTCGATGTCTTTCACTGCTCTGAACATCTCGATAAGGCTCTTGAGGTCGTTGCCATAGTTAACGTAGCGGTAAGCATAGCCCATCGCGCGGAAAAGGTTGGGTTCGGCAGTGCCGTTGGTGTTGCGCAGCAGGCGTAAATCGGCGTAAATACCGCCGTGGTTTTCGGCTATACTCATCTGATTGTCATTGACGACGACGATGAAGTTTGTGCCGAGCGTTGCGCCGTAGTCGAGTCCTTCGAAAGCGACACCGCCGCTGAGCGAGCCGTCGCCTATCACCGCTACGACATTTTCCTTGCCTCCCTGGAGGTCACGGGCTTTGGCAAGACCGGCAGCAAGTGCGACGGCAGAAGAAGTGTGTCCGAGCGAATAAAGGTCATATTCGCTTTCTGCAGGATTGGTGTAGCCGGTGACATCGTCGTAATGAGCGGGGTCAGTGAACGCTTCCATACGTCCGGTTATCATCTTGTGGGGATAGGTCTGGTGAGAGACGTCAAACACGATTTTGTCTTCAGGCGTATCGAAAACATAATGGAGCGCGATGACCGCCTCTACCATGCCCAGATTAGGTCCGATGTGACCGCCATGAGCCGAAAGTTTTTTCAAAAGTGTACCACGCAATTCAGCAGCAAGCTGAGTGAGCTCCGACAGATTCATTTTGCGTATGTCAGCCGGAGATTTAATTTCGGATAAATCTATTCCTTCCATAATTATTGATTCTATGTTTTAAGTATAAAACAGATATGGAGAATTATCGGTTTGCCCTAAAAAGCACTATTACCTACCTGTATTACCGTTTTTATGACCCGAATTACCCGATTATTCATTTTCAATAAAGTTTATAATCCTGTTTTTCGGATTCAGCGGTGTCACGTCGTCGAGGACAAGCGAATCGACCATGTGGAGAGTTCCCAGTTTGTATTTTTGGAAATGCTCCGATGCAATGTGCTGTCTGTAAGCCTCCTGATTGGCGTATGTTTCAAGAATGGTTATGCTGCAGGGGTCATCTTTATCGGCGACGGCATACATGGTCAGCACGCCCGGCTCTGTCTGGAGCGAGACTGTTCCGACCTCAGCGGCGAAATTCATATACTCGTCGAGATATTCGGGATTGACCTTTATTTTCGACAGGCGGACAATGCCGTCGGGCTGCATCGCTAATTTCGGCTGCATATAATCTTGATTTCGGTTATTACTGTTACATGACGTGAGTGTCATCGCTGCTACTGCAAAAATAAGAACTATATTAAATATACGCTTCATTATTAATATAAAATATCTCACTTAGAACTATCTTTCACTCTTTTTGAACAATCTTCCGGCGTTGTTTCTGAAGATATCTTCGGCGTATTGGCTAAGCTCGGCATCCTGAGAAATTTCGTTCTTTACCTTTGCCGCCACCTTTTCAAGGATAGGAGTAGGGACGAAAGGATAGTCGGTGCCAAACATTATGTGGTCGGGAGTGGTGACGGTCAGCAGCATTTTAATCGCCTGCACTGACGGGCCGCCCGCGAGGTCATAATAGAGTTTCGATAGATTGCCGTCTATGTCTATCGGCTCGGTGAGACCCTGTTTGAGCAGGAGAGGATAACCACCTTTAAGACGTGGCACGGCGTAGGGCATGAATGAGCCGGCATGAGGGACGACAACTTTTATATCAGGATAGCGTGTCATTACGTTGTGCGCCATCATATTGAGCACGGCGCGGGTCGTTTCTGCCGGATATTCATAGACGAAAATCGCTCCGCCCGTAAAGGTGCTTTCGTTGACAGGATTAGGTTTGACGGGATGCAGGATAACAACCGCCTTGCGTTCGTCGAGCACTTTCATCAGGGGTTCATAAATCGGGTCTCCGAGATATATACCGTCAACGCTTGTCGCAAGTTTTATGCCGTCAGCGCCGAGAGAGTCGAGGGCATAGACAGCCTCGTCTACCGAAGCTTCGACATCAGGCTGCGGAAGAGCAGCACACCAAAGGAAGCGGTCGGGATGATTTCGCTTTGCCTCCGCCATGTTCTCGTTGACGGAGCGGATTACGCGGCGGCTATCTTCAAGATTGCCGAACCAAGCCTGCGGAGAAGACAATGTAA
>CAMWNF010000154.1 GCA_947175535.1 uncultured Bacteroidales bacterium | reverse complement strand
GAAGGGCCACTGCATAGCCGTGGATGGTTTCCAGGCGTCCGTCATAATTCTCTACCGTATCACCATTGCCGGGGCCGACCTTGAAAATGACGCCGATACAGTTCCATTCTTCACCATCATCGTAACCATAGCCGTAGCCGGTGTTCTTATTGCCGCTCTCACCTTCGCCGTCGCCGTCGTCATTGCCGCTAAGGTCCAAACCTACTATGTCAGGACGCCATTTCCCGTTGGTGTATAGATAATCCCCAAGCTGCATGTAATTGCCATATTCAAGACGCACACTCTCGGTATTCGCCTTGAATGTGAAGATATGACGGTCGCCTTTGCGGACACGATTGACTGAACAAACGCCCTCCGAAACGGAGAATCCCATCATAAGGTTATACTCGGTTACCGGTATTGAGATGGTAAAGGTGTTGCCGTCCACTAAATATTTATCGTCTTCGGGGATAATATCTTCGCGGTCTGTTTCGTCAGATGGCTTCGCGTTTTCGCTGATTTCGAGATAGAAGTTATCGCTTTCGCAGTTGGGCACTCCGTAATCCCGAAACTCGAAGAATTCCTCCGGGAGATAGAGTTGGAGGGGTATGGACTTGGGGAATAAATTTTCTTCATCACCATCCCAAGAGGCAGAGATTTTACTGACAACCATCTTATCTCGGCTCAAGGTTACGTTGAAAACATACAACGCCCCCGGCTTCAGGTCTATATGACCGTCATCCGGGGTGTAGCTGAAGCTTTTGTCATAGCCGCCCACTTTGATATCGATACGGAACAGTTCTTTGCCCGTCATGTTTGCCGGTACAAGCAGGGCCTCGTGGGTGAGGTTGCTTTTGACCGGGACAATCTTCCCGAAAGCACTCCCGGTGAGCTCTCCCTCGGCAAATGAGGCTACGGTGCAGCCGTTGAAAGTAACTGTGGCATTGGTCACTTCTTTGGTGGATATATCATCGGTATCCGCGCTTTTGAGCACACATCTTACTTTCGCCATCTGGTGCTTGAAAGTGAGGCCTACGGTATTCTTGTAGTTCTGATTTTCAGCAGTAGCGGTCAGATAGTCGATTGAGGAGAAATCAGAGAGTCCCGACTGGTTGGCAATCGAAACGTTGGTCTGCGGTTCAATGGGGTACCATGCTTTGACAAAAGCCGGAGCGGTATTCTTCCAGTGAAGGAGATTACGGGATTTATCAATATTTACGCTGCCGTCGGAATTCAATGTGTACTGTCCAATCTCGGCATCAGAACCAATTTTCACTCCTATTTCATCTCCTTCCTTCCAGTTATCTTTACCGTCTGCGCGACTCTGCAGTCCTTCAACTGACACAGTAATATCCAACGGGTATTGTCCTGGCGGCAATGTTATGCCCTGCTCAAAGTCATCCTGCGAGCAAGAAACGACAAAGACTAAAAGCAGCAGGGCTTTAATTGTCTGCAATATATATATATTGTAATTTTTCATCTTCATTCTTATAATATTAATATGCGCGGTTTTATCGGATGGATATTTGTCAGTGATTACTCAACCTTCCATTCAATATCGGGTATAGATTTTGAATCCCACGCTTTGATGGTAGTAGTTCCTAAATTCAGCCCAATCTTGTCAATTGTAAAGTTATAGGTGTAAGTCTTGCCCTGTTCCCATGTTATATCTTTCAACGATATTGTTCCTTGTCTCATATTGTCAGGGTCGCTGCTGAGCGTATAAGTGAAACGGACTTTAGCCTCCGGATTATTCGAAAAAGTCTGTGGAAGCATTATGATAGCATCACTCTCGTCAAATAGGTTGATCCGTTCGCCATTATTGACGGTTTTTGGCTCTTCGAAGGTGATAGTCATAAAGTCTTCTCCTTCACGATCTGCCAATTCGATTACGTTATCGTATGTCAACTGATTTGATAACAGCGGTGCGGGAGCAATCGTGACTTTCATCTTGTGTTTGAAACCTATAAGTTCTAATTTGTGGAACTGTAGGAATTTATCTTCTTTAAGATTTTTATCTTCAAAGCACGGTGCGAAATTAATCATAGACAACAGGTGGACGAATGAAAGCGATATGGTGTTAATGTTGTCGGCTGTCTTATATAACCGGCGATGAGTAGCAGCAACAATATCGTTAAGTTCATTCTTGTCTTGTCTGTCCTTCATCTCTTTGCCTGAGTATGTCGGCAAAGAATAAGTAAACGACAGCACGGAAGCGGAATATTGAGGATTAGCATCGGATTCGAGCGCAGACGATGGACTTATCGCAACAAATGAATGTTCGTGGCTCGGATACCAATGCTGAATATTATTATAAAACCACACTCCGTCTCTATTCACGACTTGTGTTTTGTCGAAAATCACTGCAGGCTCATCATTACTATTAAATTTTCTGTCGCCGTAAACCGTGAACTCGTCGATGAGAGCCGTTGAAGCGCGTGATTCGTTTGCGATGTCAAACGACATTTCACTACCATTGTTGACAGCCAGTTCGTCAGAAGAGTCAGAACTACACGAAGTTATGCACCACATGCAGCAAATGATGAACATGATTATCTGTACTATATTGTGTCTCATATTGTGATTGGTTCTAATTTGTGCTATAATTGCTTAAAAATCAGGAGTTATATGACTAAGTAAATCTTTTGACCAGAGGATAAATCCAATCTGCCTATAATTTTGCAATTACAAATATAGGAATTATTTTTTGAAAAGCCATCATTTCGGCTTCTTAAAAAAACAAAAGAGTTATTTGAAATACTGAAATCTTAAATCTTAAGAAAGTGTTTATGAACAATGAATGTGGCAGAATGTAGTCTCTTTTGTGATTAATCGAAGCGAGAGAGGGAGAGGAGAGTAGTGGTTTGCTCCAGTTTGAGGTCGATCAGGCGCGAGCGGGCTTCGGTGTAATAGTTAATCTCGTAAAGATAGACTATCAGCGACATCTGGCCGCCTTCGTAAGATTTACGCAGCAGCTCAAGATAGTCTGAAGTCCTGCCGTCAGGAAACAAACTGTCATATTCGCTCAAACGGTTTGCGAGAACACGGGCTTTGGCATAATCGGCAAGCACGCGGTTATGGACAGTCAGGGCGGTTTGGTCAGCGCTTATTGCCCGCGCACGGGCTTCTTCGACAGCAGCGGCTTTACGATGGCGGTTGGAGAAAATCGGCAGCGTCAGACCGACTTTCAGACCGTTAAAATGGTCTCCGAGCTCTACGTTGTGAATATAACCGAGTGAAAATCCGGGCAGTGCGTTGCGCGAAGCTGCCGATACCGACTGACGGGCAGCCTCTGTCAGATATGTTTCCGCGAGCAAAGCAGGGTCAGAGACTTCATGACGGTCAAGATAATATTCTTCAGACTTGAAGGCGATAGCGGGAAAGTCATTTAGTCCGTCGAGGCTGATATATTTTCCGCCGTTGAGCGTCAGGAGTTCATATTTAAGACTTTCGACAAGCGAACGGGCTGCGTCCGCCTTGTTTGCGGCATCAATCCGTTCAAAGTCGATTTTGCGACGGTCGAGGATGGTCGCTTCGCCGTGTTCGTAAGCGAGAGCTATTTTATCGGCGATAAGCGTGAGATTGTCGCTGATTTCCGTTGCGAGAGCGAGTTGATTGCGGGCGGCGATATAGTCGGCGAGAGTCGACTGCACACGCAGACGCATATCGCTTTCTTCTGCAAGATATAAAAGCCTGATGGCCTGAGATTGGGCTGTGGAAACTTTGGCACGGCTCCGGTAGACTCCCGGCCAGTCGAAGGACTGACTGACCGAGACCGACCATTTATTTCCTACTTCATGCGCACCCCACTGATGCTCGAATTCGACTTCAGGGTCGGAAAGATTATTTTCTGCTTTGAGATTAAGGCTTTCTGCCTCAACAGATGCGCGGCGGGCAGCGAGAGTCGGGTTGTTCGAGAGAATTTCAGAAACGACCGCTTCGAAAGTATTTTCTGCGGTCAGAGAAAATGGCACAAAGGCTAAAGCCAATATATATATTATATGAAGACGTTTCATTTTTTTCGATTAATCAGGTAATAAATTGCGGGAACGACATACATGTTGAGGATGGTCGACGAGATCAAGCCTCCGAGTATCACGATTGCCATCGGTGACTGTATCTCGTTGCCGGGCATATCGCCGTTGACCGCCAGCGGTATCCGGGCTCTTATACTCATCTCCGAGCCCCCGAGACGGAGGCGGGGCGCGGGTGGCGGGTTGGGCGGGGT
>CAMWNF010000153.1 GCA_947175535.1 uncultured Bacteroidales bacterium | reverse complement strand
TCTATATATGCTCAACGAGATGTCTCCCTACATCCTGTTGGGCTTCTTCATTGCCGGACTTCTGCATGCGTTCATATCCCGCGAGACGTTTGCCCGTCATCTTTCCGGCAATTCCTTCCGGACCGTGTTGAAGGCGGCACTTATTGGTGTGCCCTTGCCATTGTGTTCCTGCGGTGTGCTTCCTACTGCCATAGCGATGCGCAGGAATGGCGCCTCTCGTGCCGCATCGTCAGCGTTCCTGATTTCGACACCACAGACGGGAGTGGACTCCATAGCTGCCACTTGGTCGCTGCTCGGACCGGCGTTTGCCGTAATGCGTCCTGTTGCTGCTCTGGTGACGGCGGTTTTCGGAGGAGCGGCAGTAGGTGCGACAGAACGCAATTCCACCGAATCAGATGCTTGTAAGGCTGCTCCTGATGCTGTTGAGGAGCGTCCTTCCACATTTATTGGGAAAATCGTAGCGTCGTTGCGCTACGGATTTATAGACCTTGTGGGCAGTATCGGCCTATGGTTGACCATAGGTCTGGTCATTGCCGCACTGATCACGGTTTATGTCCCGGCTGATTTTTTCTCGATTTTAGGCAACAAGCCTATTGTGTCAATGGTCATAGCCCTTATGGTGGCTGTGCCGATGTATGTATGCGCCACAGGGTCAATTCCTATCGCACTCTCGCTGATAATGAAGGGACTTTCGCCCGGGACTGCATTCGTATTGCTTATGGCAGGTCCGGCGGCAAACTTCGCTTCCTTCACGCTTATCTCGCGTGAGATGGGGCGTCGTGCGGCTTCGGTCTATCTCGGCTCCATTATCGTGGGAGCTATGGCTATGGGACTTGCAATCGATTATCTCCTGCCGTCGCATTGGTTTGCCATCGGTCATGATGCAGTGATGCACGGTGCCTGCCACCATGAATTCAGCATTTTCTCCACTATATGTTCGGTAATCCTTGCTGCATTGCTGGTTTTCTCGCTCATACGTAGATTCTATAACCCTAAATCAAACACTCATACAGACATGACACAGGAATACATCATCACGGGGATGAACTGTCCCCACTGCCAGAACGCAGTTAAGAAGGCTATCGCTGCTGTAGCGGGCGTAGACACAGTGGAGGTGGACCTTCACGCAGGGCTCGCTACCGTAGACGGCAACGTCGACCACATTGCTGTGATCGACGCGGTTCATGCAGCGGGCTTCGAAGCCCGCAGGAAGTGACGTGATATTATTTCACCGATATCTTTAGAGTGGCGGCAGTGTGACCATCCCTGCAAAGATTGATGAGGTATATGCCTTTTGTCAAAACAGGAATGGTTCCCCTGCCGTCATTTATTGCAACAGTGCAGAGTGTCCTTCCTGCAAGGTCGGCTACCAGCGCCACATATCCGTCGGAATGGCATTCCGTGAATACGGCGCCATTCTCATAGCGCAGTCCCGGGGCAGTGCCGATCATCATTTCCGGGTTTGAATTGACGGCATCCTGCCTGCTGATCACAGGGCGTACCGACATTCCGTAATGTCTGGCGGCGGCGCCCGTCCGTGCGTCAGAATTCTGGAAAGTCAGGGCGACGGCTGAAGGGATGTCATTCAGGGATTCGGGTTCCGAGGTCGCCGACCAGTAGTTTCCGGAAATGACCGCCGGGGTTATCCCGTTTCCGGGACAATCGCTTGCAGTCAGGAATATTTGGCTGCCGTTAGGTGCGGATACCCGTAGTCCCGGCAGTCCGGACAGATGACCGTCATAATGGCTGATGAATTCAGTGGAGCAAAATTCAAGCAGTTCCTCGTATTCCTCCCGGGTAGGCATTCTCCATGGGGCGCCCCACCGGAAGCGTGCTACGTCGTATTGTGTGGCGGAAATGTTGTTGCCCAAATCAATGGCGGAGTATGTCGAGTTTCCGTTTCCGTCAGGATCCTCCTCATAGAAACTGTAGTTCTGCCAATTGAAAGTATCGCGGGTTTCGTTCTCGCCCCAGGCGAAATAAGATCCGGGTGTACTCGGAGATTCGGCGCCAATGTTGCATGTAGCCCAGAGTGTTCCGCTTGGCAGTCCGAGGTCTACAGCTTCGTGACCCTCCACGATAATGGGAGCATCGTTTGCGTCAGCTGATCTCAAGTCTTGTGCAGCACAAGTCATCCCAAAACTCACTATAAGTAAGCTAAAAAATCTTTTCATATTTATGAGCTTTTAAAAACAAGCGCTAAATTAATAAAACAAATTACATTCAACAAAAAAGATTGTGCGGAATTTGATATCAGCACCAAAATTCCGCACAATTCAGATAATTTCCGCACAATTGACTATGAATTCATAGCAATCTAATTATATCATCCATTACTTTAGCTCCTAACTTCTGACCAAAAATCATCTGACATATATAACCACGGCGTGAAGATATTGCACCTTTGGATCTTCCGATCAGGATTGTTAATTCTGTAGGAGTAATTCCGCATCGTATTAAAAGTGCCATATGATAAGCATCTTCCTTTAGTCTATCACCAGCAAGCAGATAAAGTCTTGACTTAAACTCCGGTGATATGTTTAGGACTAGTCCCTCAATATCTTTCCATAGTTCATCAGTGTCATTGATACGTTTTTCTAATTTTAGATGTTCCTGTAAACGTCTGTAAACAAATGAATCTATGATAGCTTCCGGTACACCTTTCTTAGACTGACCGCTTTTTTGCAGCGTTAGAAGCTCTTCTTTCAATCTGGAGCGTAATTTATTTTTCTCCAACTCTTCTTCCGATAGTTTTTCCAATTCGTTTTTGTCTCGAAGCAATCTATCATTTTCGTTGTGTTTAATAGGTGATTCATGATTCCATATTTTTTTGCTGCACGAATCCCGAGTTGGCAATTTATTTGGTTCATTATCCTGTTTTTCTGAATAAAGCTCATTCTTTAATAAGGATATATCTTCAAGAGCCCTATGATATTGAAGAAGTATGTGTAACCTTCTGTTTCGTTGGTACATCAACACAATTAAAAGCACAACAATTACAATGATAGAGGTTCCTGCAATGTGCATATATCTTTTCATGTTTTCTTCTGCTTTTTTTCGCTCCCGTTCATGTTTTTGGTAATTATAGTATGAGGTTTGCAGGGAGACTTGTTGCGCATCATGCCGATCAAGATATTTTTCCAACACTTCTTTATAATCAAGAGTGTATGGCAGCAGTGAATCCGGTGTAGAGAAATCTCTTAATTCAGGACTGAGAAGAAAAGAATAACCATTCTTTTTGTAGTCGATATTGTGACTATTGATAAGCTTGGTAGCATAGATATATGCAGAATCCCGGATTCCTGCTTCAAGATATATTTGGCAAGCATATGCATAAATCAAATCTTGTCGTTTTTCCGGGACATGTCTTACCACTGTCCGGATCAGATCAAGAGCATTTTTCACGTTCCCACTATATAATTCATTGCCGGCTATATACATATTGGTGATAGTAGTGTCATTCGGTGAAACATTTCTTGCAATATTCTTTGCTAAGTGAAAACATGAGTCAGAACTTCCGAACTCTTTGGCATGCATATAGATAGCTCCTAAAAGTATAATATCGTTCATTTGTTTTATTGAATCGGAATCGGCACATCGCAATAATAAGGCATCCTTAAGATATCTGGCAGCCTCATTGTAAAGCCGAAGAGAATTAAGAATCCGTCCGGTTTGACTAAGGACCGTAGCCCTAAATCCTTTATCTGCATTATCAGGTAACGCATCAAGCGCATCCTGAAAATATTTTAGTGCTGTTGGGGCATCTCCTATATCACTATATACCCTGCCTCCGTAATATAATGCCTCGGGATAGTATTCGCTTTGTTTATGCCTGGAGTAGTAATTTATAATTCTTAGTATTGCGCTATCCGATGTATGTCTCACATATGCCTTGTCATTAGCTTTTATTTGCAATAGGGTATAAAAATATTTATCGTTATTTTTCAGAGATTTTATATCAATACTGTCAAGCTTAACCAACATCATTTCTGGTGATTTGGATACATTTTCAGAGATATCAAGCAGTCGACGATCGGTTGGATCGCTTGTGCAACCAAAAATGGCAGCAAAAATAAATATGAGTAGGAAAAACGAAAATCGCATTCGATATTTGATTAAAATTTAACAATCAGATAACAAAATAACGGAATAATGCATTATTATAAAAGTGTATTCAAGTTTTGAATTTAATCTTTGAAAACTAATGTTGACTTTAAAAAT
>CAMWNF010000152.1 GCA_947175535.1 uncultured Bacteroidales bacterium | reverse complement strand
TCCTGACGGAGGTCTACGCCTTCTTCTTTCTGGAATTCGTCAGCAAGCCAGTCGATGATTACGTGGTCGAAGTCATCACCGCCGAGGTGAGTATCACCGTTGGTTGATTTTACTTCGAATACGCCGTCACCGAGTTCGAGGATAGAGATATCGAATGTACCGCCACCAAGGTCGAACACTGCGATTTTCTGGTCTTTGTTAGTTTTGTCAAGACCGTAAGCAAGTGCTGCTGCTGTAGGTTCGTTGACGATACGTTTAACTGTAAGACCTGCGATTTCGCCGGCTTCCTTAGTCGCCTGACGCTGCGAGTCGTTGAAGTAAGCAGGAACAGTGATGACAGCTTCTGTTACTGACTGTCCGAGGTAGTCTTCAGCGGTTTTCTTCATCTTCTGAAGAATCATAGCCGAGATTTCCTGCGGAGTATATTCGCGACCGTCGATGTCGATACGGGGTGTGTCGTTAGCACCGCGAACGACTTTATAAGGTACGCGTTCGATTTCGTTCTTTACCTGATCGTAAGTTTCGCCCATGAAACGTTTGATTGAGTAAATCGTACGTTTAGGGTTGGTGATAGCCTGACGTTTTGCGGGATCGCCTACTTTACGTTCGCCGCCGTCGATAAATGCTACAACAGAAGGTGTGGTGTTACGACCTTCGCTGTTGGGGATAACGACAGGGTCGTTACCTTCGAGAACTGCAACACAAGAGTTGGTTGTTCCTAAGTCAATACCAATGATTTTTCCCATGATAGTTTAATTTTTTTATGTTTATGTTTTATGTTTCTATTGGATTTTCATCACTAGTAAAACAAATCTTGTGCCAAAAAGGTTCCCGGGAATTTTATGCCATAATCATAACTTTGGCATGACAAAATGTCATAAAATTCCCTTATGTCTGCTCAAAGTCCGGCTATCACCGCTTTAATCTTCGAACCCAGCGACGTGTCATATCCTTCACTGATAAACATTATGCGTCCGAAGCTGTCGGCGATTACTATCACAGGTAGCTGCGATTTATCGCTGCCGGTGCCTTCACGCAGCATTGAAGTGATTGAATCATTTATGTCACTGCCGTAACGGAGTTTTTCTATGCCGTCAAGTTCGTGACGCACGGCAGCGTTGGGCTTCAGCATAACTATCGGGTGTCCCCAGCGATTAAGGTCGTCAGCGATTGCTGCGAGCTCCATTACCGCGTGGTTGGACGGTTCGTCATTTGTTCCCAGAACGCATATCATGAAATATCCGCGTCCGGTTGTCGACAGTATCGACCGTTCGTTGCCGTCCGGAGTTTTATACAGAGCCTCGCAGTCCATATTGCCGATGACGCGTATCTGTTCGGGATTATTACGGAGTACGAGCGGTACGGTTGTCAGTGAGTCGTGCCTGACAGTGAAGCCTTCAAGGTGCGCCAGCACGCTTCCGTCTGCCATGCGTGTCCCAGAAGTGAGGAGATAATATCCCTCGTCAATTGCCAGAGTATCACCTAAGGTATTGGAATACATTGCCGTATTTTCGTCAAATTCAAGTAAGGCAGGGCGACCTGCCGATAAGTCTGACAAGGTGAAATGGCGGTAATACTGAGGGTTTTCCAGATAAGGAATGGGGGAATAAGTTGCAGTGAGCCGTCCTTGCGGGACTTTCTTGTCAGACACTTCCTCGAAATCGACAGAAACCCAGTCTTCCCCGTCATGATATTGCGGTCGACCAGATATTTCGTTTATTCTTGAGGCGATACCGGCATTGCGGCATAAGGCTACGAAAAGAATGTCGCGGGACAATGAGTCGGCTTTGCGTCCGCGCCATGCTTCAGTCGGTGTTATCGGCACATGGTAGCCGTTGGCGACATCATCGACCGTAATGGAGTCGGCGACAAGTGAGATTATATCGCGTGGAGTTTTCGCGGGTGTGCCGAGAGTTTTGCGATATGGCGATAGAAGCTCGTTGGCAATGCGTGGATTTAGCACATATGCCGCAAATAGCGGATTATTCTCCTGATGAGGTGTAGCGTCGAGGGTCGCCATAAAGATTTCTGCAGGAGTGTCGCGCAAGTCTTTATCGCTGATGGCTTCAAGCATCGCGAGCGCATCTTTCATACGTTCAGGTTCGACTCTGTCGATGAACCAGCGTATTTCCCTCCAGTTGCCCCGGGCTTTGACAAGCAAATCGTCGATAATTTCAGTGTCACCTGAGCGAGATTGATAAAAAGTCGACGTATAAGCGTTACGGATAGAATCTTCCTCAGCCATGCGCTGCGCGTTTTCGTCAATCTGCTGCTGGGTTGCATATGCCGGTATCGGATTTTCTGCCGGCGGAACTATTGTCAGGTCGCAGCTGAAATCGTCACCTACCGGAATTGTCATGTCAAGACGAGTCTCCGGTCCGGAGATTTTAGCAAAACCGAAATACTTGCCGTCGGTAGCCCATGCCAGCATGTCGCCGCAGCCGGAGCGGAGCATCGCGCGACCTGCGGAATCTGCCAAGAAGGTCGCCACAGGGTAAAACTCCGCATAATTATATATGTGAAAACTCACCGGTGTGGCAGCCGCCGGTTTACCGTCCTTATCATACACAGTTACATAATTGTCGCGTACCGGGACATAGTTGTCAGTAACATTTATTTCCGTAATATTACCTTTACGCGAAAGCGTCTGCTCATTACCTTCATATCTGCCGAATACGCGCGTATGCATCACCATGCCGCGTGAAGCAGGGCTGTTGAACCACGCACGGTTGAGGACTGGTTCTGGTTCGCATGCTCCCAGAAAGTACCACTTGTCGTCGACCCATACTTCGACCCAGGCATGATTGTCGTCGGTGTGCGCCCAGCGCGGAGTGTAGACCTGACGGGCAGGAATGCCGACCGCACGCATGGCGGCAACGCCGAGTACTGACTCTTCGCCGCAACGTCCCTTAGCGGTACGTATTGTTGCCATCGGACCGGATGTGCGGCTGTCCGAAGGCTCGTAAGTAACCTTTTCATGAAGCCAATGATTGACTTCGAGTGCCGCTTCCTCCATAGACAGTCCCTTGACGCGGTCGCGGAGTTCTTCGTAATATGATGTGCGGAAATCATCGATAGCTTCGTTGTTTGAGCGTACGGGCAGCACAAAATGATACCATATCTCCTCGGGTATGGTTTTTATCCATGGCAGTTCCTCGGCAGCTTTCAATGACACCTTAATATTATCGCGGTAATATTGGTCCGTCTTCATCAGACGGTCTGAGAGAGGCATAGACTCGTAAAGGAATTTCAGGGCAGCTTCCTCGTCGGGAAGTGCTGCTGTAACAATGCCTGTACCGACAATCGCGGCAGTCAGTAATGATAGTAGTCGCATGATTATATGCTGTTTTTTATGAGTTGTCTTACAATATCGCTGTCCACTGTTGCAAGCGTTGCTCCGAATATTTTATTGTCTTGACCTGACGTGTCTGCTTTATGGCGCGCTGAGGAGTGAAACTGTGTCGCGCCGGTCAAAGAATGAATTTTGGCGATATTATCAGGTCGCACGCCTCCGCCCGGCATTATGACGAGTCGGTCTGCCGCACGCTCCATCATACGGCGTATCGTGGGTGCGCCTTCTATCGCTGTGGGGGCACCACCTGAAGTGAGGACTCTATCAAAGCCCAGGTCTGAAAGTATATCGATTGCTGCCACCGGGTCTGGGCACATGTCTATTGCGCGGTGAAATGTCAACTCAGCTTTTCCGTCTGCCGCTTTGATAAGACGCTCAAGAGTCTTACGGTCTGGCATTCCTGTCTCATCAAGGGCTCCGATAGTGACTCCCTGTGCACCTGCTGCAACTATAGTCCTTACATCCTCTACCATCACATCGACCTCTCTGGCAGTATAGCAAAAATTACCTTCCCGCGGTCTGACAAGAATCGTTATTGCCACATTCCCGGCTATGTTGCGGGCTACATCTATCAGCCCCGGCGACGGGGTGACACCTTCTGCCGACAATACAGAGCAAAGCTCGATGCGCGCCGCACCGCCCTCTACAGCCGCGGCTACATCGTCCGCCCCCGCGCAACAAATTTCTATTACTCGTTCCTCTGCCATAAAACAATCCTAAACTTACATTCGCGAATTTACACAAAAAAACCGAAATCGCTATTCCGTCCAATATTAGACCAGTAGGTATAAAATAAGACAGCTTGACCGAAAGGTCAAGCTGTCTTGGTGTGACTCCTACAGGATTCAAACCTGTAACCTTCTGATCCGTAGTCAGATGCTCTATTCAGTTGAGCTAAGGAGCC
>CAMWNF010000151.1 GCA_947175535.1 uncultured Bacteroidales bacterium | reverse complement strand
ATTTGCCAAACTTCATGGCCTTGACAACCGTCTCGCGTATCTCACGACCTTGACGTACACTGTCCGGTTCGATAGAATCGGTCTTCTGAACCGGCTTCTGCTCAACAGGAGTCACCGGAACACGTTTACCATTGACCTTAACCGTTGGAGTTGTCTCCTGTTTTTCTGTTTTAACAGGTTCTACTCTTACCGGAGCAATCGTATCCACAAAGATTTTCGTTTTTACGCTGTCCACCATAGCCGATGCGCTGTCGATTGCCGCCACAGTTGCTTCGATGATATGCTCGGCTACTATAACCGTATCTCTCAACGGAGCTTTCTGCTTCATTGAGACAAATTGGTCGAGAGTCATTTCCACAACTTCGCCTTTCGCAGTAGTATTTTTTGTCGGTTTATTCTCCATCGATTTCGGAGTAGGCTTTGACTTCTCTACCGGAGTGGAACCCGCGACTGATTTACCTGCAGGCTTACTTCCTTTCGGCTTCTTTTCTCCGGTTCCTGCATAAGTTATGCCATACACCCGACCGGATGAATGATAGTGATTTTTGTAATATTTCTCGTCAAGACTGCTTTCGATTACGCCGCGCGACGTCGAAGCGTGAATCATCTTACCGCCACCAATATACATTCCGACGTGACTCACCTTACCGCCATGCGAAGATGTCGAAAAAAACACCAAATCGCCAGGCTGAAGTTCGCGCTGAGGGATATCGAAACAATATTCAGCCTGTTGTGCAGCCGTGCGGGGCAATGCCAGATTTGCCACATCTTTATATAAGACCATCGTCAAGCCCGAGCAGTCTGTTCCGCTCTTGCTATGACCTCCGTATCGGTAAGGAGTGCCAATCCACGTCCTGGCAGCCTTTACAAGTGCGTCCCCGACTTTTTGATTATTGCTGAACGACGGATCGGACGTAGCACCTTTCGACATCTTGACGGAATTTTCCACACGCACACCGGGACCGGACGCACGTATGACAGTAGCTTTATGTGATTTGCATGAAACTGCCGCCATAAGCAGCAGTATTGACACAAAAAGAGGCAAAATCTTCATAACATGACAAAATTAAGCGATTTACGCCGAAGTTGCAACCTCTGCAAAGCGATTAACCTTTCATTAACCTTTATTCAAGATTATCACATATTTTAGATAAACAAATATTAAACTACCCCGTTTTCAGCAAAATAACATTAAACAGACTTTACTTTCAGATTTTATATCGTCTAAAAGATTATATTTGCAATAAAATGATCTACATTCATTGCACATCTCAAACCAAACATTAAGTGAATTAAATCTATTCAATCTATGAAATTAGTAAGAAAAATCCAACTATTTATTCTCGGGGGTGCCGTAGTTGTTGCCGGTGCTGCCACACTTCAGCTCAGTGCTTCTAATTCGGCAGCAGCCGAAAACGATACAGCCGAAAACACAACAGAAACAGTAAAACCGTCCAAACGCAACCGCTCGGGATGCGAAGGACGCGTAATCTATCAGGACGACTTCACCAATGCTGCCGAACAGACAGTCAACGGCGTTGTCAGCGTCAAGAGCTATGCTACTCCCCGCCAACAGCAACGCGGAGGCTACGGGGGCGAAGAATTTTTCAGCGACCCGCTCCTTGAATTTTTTTTCGGCTCGCCCCGCCGCCAGCAGACGCCGCAACAGCGACAGCCGCAGGAAGAAGCCCAGCCGCGACAGATTGGTCTCGGTTCTGGTGTCATTATCAGTGCCGACGGCTATATCGTGACCAACAATCACGTGATTGAAAAAGCCGAAAAACTTGAAGTGACCCTCAACGACAACCGTAACTTCCCCGCTACAGTCATCGGAGCAGACCCGCTGACCGACCTCGCCCTTATCAAAATAGAGGCACCGGATTTGCATGTTATCCCGATGGGAAACTCTGAAGACCTCCATGTCGGCGAATGGGTGCTTGCCGTCGGCAACCCCTTCGGCTTCACTTCGACAGTAACCACCGGCATCGTAAGTGCGAAAGCCCGAAATATCTCCACAACAACACAATCGCCCTCGCGTGGCAACATCGAATCTTATATACAGACCGACGCTGCCGTTAACTCAGGCAATTCAGGAGGTGCGCTCGTCAATCTCGACGGAGAGCTTGTAGGCATCAATGCCGCAATATACTCCAATACCGGTACATACGCCGGCTGTTCATTCGCAATTCCGACATCCATCGTTCAGAAAGTTGTCGCCGACCTCAAACAGTTCGGAACCGTTCAGCGTGCATTCCTCGGCATCACCTTCATGGAACTCTCGCCCGAATTTGTCGCCGAAAAAGACATCAAGGGTGTAAACGCCGGAATCTACGTCAACGAAGTAACCGACCGTTCGGCTGCCAAAGAAGCAGGTCTCGAACCCGGTGACATCATCACTGCCATCAACGGGCTTCCGACTCTCTCGACTGCACAGATGCAGGAGGCAATCACCAAATTCAGCCCCGGTGATAAAGTGACCATCACCTACTTCCGCGACGGTAAGCAGAACCGTTGCCAGGCAACGCTCCGCAATAATCATGGCAACACATCTGTGACACGCGCCGACACTCCATCGTCGCTCGGTGCGAAACTCGCGGCTGCCGATAACGACACACTCCACAAACTCGGACTCTCCTCAGGCGTTTCGGTCGGCACTCTCGGCGACGGACGGTTCAAAGACGCCGGCATGAAGGATAACTTCATAATCGTGTCAATCAACCGCACTCGTGTATCATCGCCCGACCAGGTCGAAGCCATCTACTCGGCTATCCGTAAAAGCTCTGACCCCGAAAAGGCAATGTTCATCTCGGGTATCTATCCCGACGGTCAGCAGGCATACTACGCCGTCGGTCTGAGCGACTGAAACTGATAATCTGACATAATTTTATAGTGAAGGTAGAACCATTTGCCATGCAAGTGTGTTCTACCTTTACAGTAAACAAGAATTCATAACCAATAAAAACAAAAAAATATGAAAGCCGTAAATTATGCATTAGCAGCAGTCGGTGGAGCACTTATCGGTGCAGCCGCAGCAATTCTCTTCGCTCCCCAGAAAGGTGAGAAAACTCGTGAAGACATTGTCAAGTTCATCAAATCTCATTGTCCCGCGATGAAAGAATCAAAGTTACAGCAACTCGCCGACAAAATCAGCGAAGAAATAAAGGAGGCTAAACTATGAGCGGCTTTGCAAAATTCCTCGCAGGTGTAATTGTAGGCGGCGTCGCCGTAGCATTATTCACCCCGACCACTGGCGAAGATCTTCGCGCACGCATCAAGGAAACTCTCAAACGCAAAGGTCTCATCGCTGATGAACAGCTTGATCAGGTCGTAGAAATGATTGCAGCCGAAATCTCAGAGAAATAATCTTATAATTTCCTGAACCTATAACGACAGAAGCCGAGGCGATGGCAGACATAAAGGCTACATCTTCCTGCGGTTTCTGTCTTTTCATGAAAAATCTCTGCGGAGAACTTTTTTATTATTAAATTTGTCACAGTAACGCATCACAACCACTCATGAACGAAAACCAGACAGGCAACATTAAGAGGCTCGCCAACATTGTGGTGAGATACCTCACGCTTCAGCTCGACTATGCACGCCTGACAGCGACCGAAAAACTTATAGTCCTGCTGTCGACCGTAGTATTTTCTGGAATATTGGCTATTATCGGCGTCATTGCCCTCGTGTTCATTTCAATCGGCATAGGTCACTGGCTGTCGATGACCGTAGCTCCTTACACGGCATACCTCTTCGTGAGTGCGTTCTACATCGTGCTGATAGCTCTGATTATAATTTTCCGCAAGCAGCTTATATTTAACCCGGTTTCGCGTTTCCTCACACGTTTGTTCCTTAAAAACCCCGAAGAAAATGATGAAAAATAACCAACTTTCACCGGCAAAAAAATCAGCGTGGCAGGGATATACACTCGAAGAACTTCAATATGCACGCATGATTGCGCTGACACGCATCGAAATCGAGAAATCGAAACTTATGGATGTCGCCGAGTCGACACGTTCCAACCTTCCAATCATCGGCACAGCATCTTCGATGGGTTCTGTATTCAAATCAATCAGCAAACTCGAATACATCATCATCGCCTTCAAGTTATTCCGCAAAATCGCACCCTTGTTCAAAAAGAAAAAATAATCATGAAGGTTATCGGACTCAACGGCAGTCCACGCAAAGGATGGAACTGCGACAAACTCCTTGAAAAAGCTCTCGAAGGCGCACGCTCCGCAAACGCCGAGACTGAAACAATTCAATTATATGCCGAGCCTTTGAAAGGCTG
>CAMWNF010000150.1 GCA_947175535.1 uncultured Bacteroidales bacterium | reverse complement strand
CTCGGTCAGGTGTGCGCCAAGATCCGCTCACTCCGCAAGCCCGAGCCCTACAAAGGCAAAGGTATCAAGTTTGTTGGCGAAGTTATTCGTCGTAAATCTGGTAAATCGGCTGGTGCCAAATAAATAAGATTACATCATGATATCTAAGATACAAAGAAGAAACAAAATCAAGACTCGCATCCGCGGCAAAATCTCCGGCACTGCTGCCCGTCCGCGCATGACAGTCTTCCGCAGCAACAAGCAGATCTACGTTCAGCTCATCGACGACCTTGCAGGAGTGACCCTCGTGGCTACATCTTCTAAAGGAATCGAAGAAGGCACCAAATCTGAAATCGCTGCCAAAGTTGGCGAAGCTATCGCTAAGAAAGCTCTCGAAGCCGGAATCACTGAAGTTGTTTTTGACCGTAACGGATACCTCTTCCACGGTCGTGTTAAATCGTTGGCTGATGCTGCTCGCAACGGCGGACTTAAATTCTAATTGATTATGGCAAAAAGAAACAACAGAGTTAAGACCACTAACGATCTCGAACTTAAAGATCGTCTCGTTGCTATCAACCGCGTTACCAAGGTTACCAAAGGCGGTCGCACATTCACTTTCGCTGCAATCGTTGTTGTAGGTAACGAAAATGGTATCGTAGGCTGGGGACTCGGCAAAGCAAACGAAGTTCAGGCTGCTATCGCAAAAGGTGTCGAGGCAGCAAAGAAAAACCTTATCAAGGTTCCCGTGCACAAAGGCACAATTCCCCACGAACAGGCTGCTAAGTTCGGCGGCTCGCGCATCATCCTCAAACCCGCTTCTCACGGTACTGGTGTGAAGGCAGGTGGTGCTATGCGTGCAGTCCTCGAAAGCGTCGGCATTACCGACGTCCTCGCCAAGTCAAAGGGATCGTCTAACCCCCACAACCTTGTGAAGGCCACTATCGCCGCTCTCGACGAAATGCGCTCACCCGCAACAGTCGCTCAGAACCGCGGTATTTCTGTCGAACAAGTATTCAAAGGCTAACCCTCAACGACAATTTCAAAATGGCTAAGATTAAAATCACTCAGATAAAGAGCCGTATCAACGCTCCCGCAGTGCAGAAACGCACTCTCGATGCTCTCGGTCTCAAGAAAATGAATCACTCGGTTGTCAAAGAAGACACTCCCTCAGTGATTGGAATGGTTAACAAAGTTCGTCATTTGGTACAAGTGACCAACGCTTAATATATCACATCAACTATGGACTTAAGTAATTTACAGCCTGCCGTTGGTTCCGTTAAACGCAGCACTCGCATCGGTCGCGGTCCCGGCTCCGGCAAAGGTGGTACTTCGACCCGCGGTCACAAAGGTGCCAAATCACGTTCTGGTTATTCTCGCAAGATTGGTTTCGAAGGCGGTCAGATGCCCCTTCAGCGCCGTCTTCCCAAATTCGGTTTCAAGAATATCAACCGTGTCGAATACAAAGCTATCAATCTTGACCTCATCGATGCACTCGCTGAAGCAAAGAACCTTCAGAAAGTTGGTCTCGAAGAACTCCGCGCAGCAGGTTATATCAATAACCGCCAGCTCGTCAAGATTCTTGCTAACGGTGCGGTGAAACGCGCTCTCGCTGTTGAGGCTAACGCTTTCTCAGCAGCAGCACAGGCAGCTATCGAAGCCGCAGGCGGCTCAATCAATAAAATCTGATTATAATGAGTCTCGTTCAAACTTTTAAGAATATCTGGACGATCGAAGAGCTCCGCAAACGCATCCTCGTGACACTCCTGTTGGTACTCGTTTACCGACTCGGGTGTTACGTCGTGCTGCCCGGCATCTCTCCCTCTGACATCGACGCTCTTGCAAGCTTCACCAACAAGAGCGGTCTGATGCAGCTCCTCGATATGTTCTCAGGCGGTGCGTTCTCGCAGGCGTCGATTTTCGCGTTGGGTATCATGCCTTACATTACCGCGTCAATCGTTATACAGCTTTGCGGCATGATCCTGCCTTCTTTCCAGAAGATGCAGCGTGAAGGCGAAAGCGGCCGTCAGAAACTCAACCAGTACACACGCTATCTCACTGTCCTCATCCTCATCATGCAGGCTCCCGCTTACCTCGTTAACCTTCAGATCCAGGTTAACAGCGCGGCTAACGCTCATGTGATGGCATTCGGTTTCTGGACAGTGGTCTACCTCACGATTATCCTTGCCGCCGGCTCTATGTTCATCATGTGGCTCGGCGAACGCATCACCGACCGTGGTATTGGCAACGGTATCTCATTCATCATCCTCGTAGGTATCATTGCCCGTCTCCCGGGAGCTCTCTTCTATGAATTCACAAGCCGTCTTCCCGGTACAACCGGTAGCCAGGGAGGTCTTGTTATGTTCATCGTCGAGATTATACTTCTCTTCGCTGTTACAGTCGGTGCTGTCCTTCTCGTGCAGGGAACTCGTAAGGTGCCTGTACAGTATGCAAAACGTATTGTCGGAAACCGTCAGTACGGTGGCGCACGCCAGTACATCCCCCTCAAAGTCAACGCTGCCGGCGTTATGCCTATCATCTTTGCCCAGGCCATCATGTTCATCCCGATGACAGTTCTTGGTTTCAGAGGCTCAGATTCAGGCGTTGCTCACGCATTGACCGATATAAACAGCTTCTGGTATAATGCAGTGTTCTTCCTGCTCATCGTTGCCTTCACCTATTTCTACACCGCCATCACAGTGCGTCCCACTGATATGGCTGAGAACCTCAAGCGCAACAATGGCTTTATACCCGGTGTGAAACCCGGCAAGAAGACTGCCGAATATCTTGATGCCATCATGTCACGCATCACACTTCCCGGTTCACTCTTCCTCGGGATCGTTGCGATACTTCCCGCTTTTGCCCGTTTCTTCGGCATCAGCCAGAATTTCGCGCAGTTCTTCGGCGGCACATCGCTCCTCATTCTTGTGGGCGTTGTCCTCGACACTCTCCAGCAGGTTGAGTCACACCTCATGATGCACCACTACGACGGTCTCATGAAAGACGGCAAGATTAAAGGACGCACAACAGGCCAGGCATACTAAACGAAAGCTACATTATAGACTAATATAATGATCTATCTTAAAACACCGGAAGAAATCAATCTTGTGCGCGAGGCTTCTGTCCTCGTCAGCCGCACCCTCGGCGAAGTTGCCCGATGGATTGCTCCCGGAGTGACGACACTCAAGCTCGACACCATTGCTCGCGAATTCATTCGCGACAATGGCGGTCGGCCTGCATGTCTCGGATATGAAGGCTTCCCCGGCACTCTCTGCATCGAAGTCAACGAAACCGTCGTTCACGGCTTCCCATCGAACTACACTTTGCGAGAAGGCGACATCGTCGGCATCGACACCGTTGTCGAACTCAACGGTTTCATGGGAGATACATGCTACACATTCCCCGTCGGAGACATCGACCCAAAGGTAATGGACCTCTGCAAGACCACCAAGGAGTCGCTCTATGTAGGCATTGATGCCTGCCGCCCCGGCAAGCGTATCGGCGATATCGCCAATGCCATCCAGACATTCTGCGAGCACAAAGGTTATTCGGTCGTCCGTGAAATGTGTGGCCACGGCATCGGACGTTCAATGCATGAGTCGCCCGAAGTGCCCAATTACGGCAGACGCGGCATTGGTCCCGTCATCCGCAACGGCATGTGTCTATGCATCGAACCCATGATAAACATGGGCAGCCGCAACATCGTCATCGAACGCGACGGCTGGACATGCCGCACCAAAGACCGCAAACCATCCGCTCATTATGAGCACACTTTCGCGGTTATCAACGACAGTGTCGAGATACTGACGACATTCGATTACGTCGAAGAAGCACTCAAAGATAGATTTATATAAAACAATAATATGGCAAAACAAGCAGCAATCGAACAGGACGGCACAATCGTCGAAGCACTTTCAAACGCAATGTTTCGCGTCGAACTCGAGAACGGTCATGAAATCACCGCTCACATCTCAGGCAAGATGCGCATGCACTACATAAAGATTTTGCCCGGTGACAAAGTCCGTGTCGAAATGTCCCCCTACGACCTTTCGAAAGGTCGGATTGCATTCCGTTATAAGTAATCATAAAACTAAAAACTACTAAAAGATATGAAAGTCAGAGCTTCAGTAAAAAAGCGTACCCCCGACAGCAAAATTGTCCGTCGCAAGGGCCGTCTCTATGTGATTAATAAGAAAAACCCCAAGTACAAACAACGTCAAGGATAATTTTTATTATTTTTGCAGAAAAAATAATACGTAATTTATGGCAGTAAGAATCGTGGGAGTTGACCTCCCCCAAAACAAAAGAGGTGAAATC
>CAMWNF010000149.1 GCA_947175535.1 uncultured Bacteroidales bacterium | reverse complement strand
TACTGCAACGACGGCGCCAATTTAGTCCACCATCAGTGGAACACTCCACACCTTTAGAGGTTATTCTTAGCATTTCTCCACCATAATTTAATACTTGTGACATATAAAATAATTTTTTTGATTTTCAGCTACTCTCGGCGAGCCTTATTAACCGGTTGTGCAAAAGAAAAGAGGACACAACGCTCTTTTGTCTCTTTCTTTCGGTAAGGCTCTGGTAAGCCCGGAATCAAGATTGAAGCAAAAGCAGCCTGCGTCCCGGTGGAGGATACACGGCATGCATTTGACATCCATCTAATGATTCCTTGTAGAATTTACCAGATTTTACCGAATCGGATGGTTATCATTGCAAGTGGTGCAATATGTATTGTCTTTCTAAACTGTCTGTTTCGTATTAATAGCGTTTTAGAGTTATGGTGCAAATATACAAAAACTTTTTAGACTGACACATAAAATATCGCAGGTGCTCGCTATGTTTTTCATCACAAAATTAGCCTATGCGACTGCCAAAAGTTGTCAGTAAAAAATATTTTATAATGAATTAAGGCGAAAAAGCAGTATTTCCGTAATTGATTGCACAGCCTCAAGATCAGGGAACGCCACGTAAGACAGACTCTGAAGCGATGGGTCACGCGGTGCAAACCACCAGTAACCGCCTTTCCGTTGTTCACCCGGGATAAGTTCAAGAGCCTCGACCATACGTGCATGCAAAGCGACATCCTGAGTTTCATTGACTATGTAAAATCTTACTTCTCCTTTATGGGTTTTGCCTTTACGTGAAATATGGATACCGACCCAAGATTTGATACGCTCATATGTATCATCGAGCCAAATACAGAGATGATGCCATTCATACTCAGCCCATTGCGCTCTATCCGCACCCTCAATCTCACCGGCAAGTGCCGCATCAATCAGAGCCTTGCCAGCTTCATATGGAACTTTATTGAGTTTGAAGGCTATATTATCAATCATTTCTTTCTCATCATCAGAAATTTCCATTCCGCTCATAACCTGCAACATAAGTTCGTGGAGACCGAGCGAACGTTTGGAATTATCAGAAACGAGCCGGCATAGCATTCCTAAAATAAGAGAATCTTCTGTCTGCTCTACCGAATACCGCTTTTCACCATCTTTTGAACAAACGATTTCCACATCAAAAAGACTTTCCAACTCTTTACGCAAACGAAAGAACGTACGCTCAGAGAGCCCTTTTTCGCAATTATCATTTAGCCAAGACTTCTGCCAATAATGACTAAGTTCTTCACGAGTCATGCCTCTTGATTTTGCCTTAATCAGCATATCCATCATCCAGAGTGCCCTCTTCAACTGAGTTAGTGCCATAGCTTATTGCGTATAATGTATTTTTTTTGCAAAGATAAAAAACAACTGTCAAAATATGGCAGTAAACCATATCTCATTTTATACTCGGTCAGTTCTTCCAGTTGATTTACCAAAAATCATTGTGGATAAAAGAGTTTTTTTGTAAATTAGCGTATTCTTATCAATCTTGATATTTACAATCCTTATTTAACTGCCTCATGAAAAAACTGATTTTATCTTTGGTTGCATGCGCGACGATGTCAGGCGCGAATGCAAGCGGCAAATGGGTGTTAGGTCCGTATGACTATACGGCTGACACCATCTATCATGCGACTGCAGGACCAGGCATCACCACCACTGCAATCCGTCTCAGCTCTGCCAACGGGGCGAACAAGACTAATATCTTCTATTCGACCATCGACCTCACCAATCCCGACCTCGAACTTCGCGGCGTTCAGCCTCAGGATAAAAAAGGCGTCAAAGAGACCGTCAAGGCTATGGGCGACCGCAAGAACACCCAGGACAACGGACACTATATCACAGGCGTCAACGGTGACTTCTTCAATATGAGCGGCAGTCCGACTTACACTAACGGTCATTCGATGATTGACGGCACAGTCTACAACTTCGCTAATGGCGGCGAGTACTGGCACATTTGGGCGTCATACGCCGTCGTCGAAGGCGCAAAGGACATCCGTCTTCAGCAGAACGTCAACGTCACGAAATCAATGGATTTTCCCGACAAGACTGAATATCCTTATATAGTCAACGGCTGGCGAGGAGCAAATGTGCTCGTGCTGTTCACATCGGAGAAAGCCAGCACCGAAACAAACGAATGGGGCAGCGAGTGCGCGTTGAAACTCGTCTCCGGTTCGCTCGACGACAATGATGCCACATTTGAAGTCACATCTGCAGCCGAAAGCGGGAAAGGCAATATGACCGTCCCCGCCGGCGGATATGTTCTGTCGGGCAACGGCACCGCGGCATCTTTGGTTCAGAAACTCAAAACCGGCGATAAAATCTCTACCGGAACATCAGTTACGGTCGACGGCAACACCATCAATCCCAATCAGGTCGTAGGCGGCTGCTCAATGATAGTGATGAACGGCGAACTCGCCCCCGCCAAATACTTCGACAAGACCGTTATCGACCACTTCGCGACAAATCAGGCCCGCACTGTAATCGGTTACAACAAAGACCGCACACAGCTGATACTCCTCGTCGCCGACAAATACAGTTCATGCACATCAGCCGACGCAGAGAAGAAACTCTACGGCGCGTCGACAGGCATGGTTCTCGAGCGCATGGGTCACATCATGCTCCATCTCGGCTGCTACACGGCGATGAACTTCGACGGCGGCGGCTCGTCTCAGCTCTACAACAAGGAGTTCGGCATCCGCAATGTTCCCTACGGCGGTGACTCTTACCGCCCTGTCGCCAACGGTTTCTTCGCTGTGTCGACCACACCCGCCGACGATAAAATCGCCGCGCTCGAGGTGCGCCAGAAAAATGTCTCGGTCGCCAATGGCGAGAAATTCATCCCCACTGTCTACGGATATAACAAATACGGTGTGCTTGTGAATAAAAATGTCACCGGCTTCACACTCAGTGTCGCTCCTTCGCTCGGCACAGTCAGCGGAACAACGTTCACCGCCGGCAATGCCAAAGGCTCGACAGTAGCAGTCGTTAGTCTCGACGGCGTGAAATGCGGCGTATGTCTCCACACCAACGGCGGAGGCTCATACGTGACTTCAGGTGATGACAAAGCCCCGATAATGGTCGCCAAACCATACAAAAGCGACAAACCGATGGGCATCGACCGCGAGCAGATTAATCTCACCGAACGCTGGCACTTCGTCAACACCGCTTACAACGACGGATGGGACGGCACAGCTCCTAACTGGGCTTCAGAGGACGCTATAAAATCTAAATCATGCCCGCGTTTCGCCACAGCACTCAACGGTAAGTTCTACACCGTCGACATGAAAACGATGTCAATCGCTGAAATCGACGCAGAAGGCAATGTAACTCCGAAATATAAGCTGCCTTCGCTCGCAGGCCGCACGGTCAACGGCGTCGCAGACTACTACGGAGCGGCAATCTCGCGCGACGACGCCGGCAACTTCCTCGTGGGTCATCTTTTCACAAAAACCGACACTTACCGCGTCTGGACCGTCTACAACCCCAAGACAGGCAAGGCTAAACATTTTGAAATCAACGTCGGCAACAATCCGTCGAGCGGTCGCATCGACAATATCGGTCGCGTAGTCGGCGACATGATGACCGACGCATACGCCTACGTCGCTCCTAAAGCTACAGGTTCTCTTGCAAGCCAATGCGCTCTCATCATTCACTTCGAGGGCGACGGAACGGTCGAAAACGTCAAAGCGACTCCATCGTTCGACAACGGCATGTGGCTTGCAGGAGTCGGTGAACCTCACGGTCTGAACACCTTCTCAATCTGTCAGCCCAAATACACCTCCGTAGAGGCTATGGCGGGAATTAATCCTGTCAATACATTCTACTGGTACTCAAAGACTCCCAAAGGCACTATGGGTTCGGGAACCGTCGACCTTTTCACCCGCGTAGATGGTGTAGATTCACCCAACTATGCAGCGGGATGGAACAACTATTCCGGTCTCAACGGCTTCGACACATTCACTCTCGGCGGCAAACGCTATTTCGTCGTCAACTACGCAGCTGAAAGCGAAGCCAAGAGCGGTCAGCATATCATCGTGATGGACGAACAGTCGATGAAAGCAGCCGAATGGGTCAATCCCGACTTCACTTCAGGTGCAGGCTACAACACTATCACAGCCGTGCCCGTTAGCGCCGACCAGGTCGATATCTATGTCTACAACTGCACGGGCGATTTCACTGTCGACGGCACCAAGACCGGCGCAATCGCAGGCTCACGCCTCACCCTCAGCATCGGCGAACCGACCGCTGACCCTGAGGAGCCATCAAGCGGTATCGACGACATCGT
>CAMWNF010000148.1 GCA_947175535.1 uncultured Bacteroidales bacterium | reverse complement strand
CGGACGGCTGGGATAATTGGATTTGGTGTGTCTTTCAGACACATTTTTTGAGGATGCGGAGTCCGGGGGCTATGCCCCCGGTTATGAGTTTGGGATGCCCT
This sequence comes from uncultured Bacteroidales bacterium, assembly GCA_947175535.1. Taxonomy (GTDB): domain Bacteria; phylum Bacteroidota; class Bacteroidia; order Bacteroidales; family Muribaculaceae; genus CAG-873. Next base: position 4,229 of record CAMWNF010000148.1, on the reverse strand, counting down.
TGCGGGCATCTCTCGGATGGGGAAGTTCGCGGCTACGCCGCGGGGCGGCTGCTCCGGGGAGTAGCCCTACGGGAGGGTGGCGCGTTGGTGGGGCGTAATCGTGGTTTTTGGCGGTTGGGTTATTTGGTGGTGGCGGCGGAGAGGATGAGGGCGGGGAGGAGGTGGTTGTTGTTGAGGTGGGTGAAGGTTTCGGCTCCGACACCAACGGCGAAGACGGGAACGGGGTTGCCGGAGTGGCTCATGGTGGTGAAGCCTACGCCTGCAGCGTCGTTGACAAGGCGTAATACTTCGACGGCGAATGAGTTGAAGTTGGCGTAGAGTGTCTTCTGGTCTTCGCTGTTACGCATTACGATTGCTGCCTCGAAAAGTTCTTTGAGGCGGTCTTCCTGGGTTTCGGAAACGGGAATGTGGTCGAAGAGTCCGAAGTTTTCGGTCAGGTATTCTTTCATGTCCTGCCACTGGTAGACGCGGCGGTCGCGTGCAAGGGACTTGCAGTAGTCGCTGAAGGCTTCTTTTGAGACGCGCTGGTAGCTGAAATTGCCGAGGGGCGCCTGATATTTCACTTTTGAGTTGCCCATCGCCATACCGCCGGTGTCGTGGTCGGCGGTCACGACGATAAGAGTTTCGTCGGGGTGCTGAAGGTAGAAGTCGTAGGCGAGTTTTATGGCTTGGTTGAAGTTGAGGATTTCGAGGATTGCCGTTCCTCCGTCGTTGGCGTGAAGAGCGTGGTCGATGTTGCCGCCTTCGACCATCATGAAGAAGCTGTCGGGGGTGGTCTTTTCGAGGTGTTTCAGGCATGTTTCGGTCATGAGGGGCAGTGTCAGGCGTCCTTCGATGGAATCGATGGTGTAGCCGATGTTCCAGTTAGGGGCGCCTTCGGGGTTGACCATAAACACTCTGTCGGATTTTATTTTTTCAATCTCGTCGGGACCGCAGATGACCTGAACGGAGTTTTCGCGCATGACGTCGCGTATGTCTTTGTCGTCTTTTTTGACAGGTCCAGCACCGGCGATAAATTCATAGCCGGATTGGGCTGCCTGACAGCCGATTTCGAAGTGCATGGAACGGTTTGGCACGTGGGCGTAGAACGCACCGGGGGTTGCGTCGAATGGAGAAACCGAGGTGACGATGCCGACGCCGTAGCCGAGGTCGTGGAATTTCTTGGCGATTGATTCGACGGCGACGGTGTCGGGCGACATGCCGAGCATCGAATTTTTGGTCTTGACGCCTGTTGACAAGGCTGTGCCAGCGGCTGCGGAGTCGGTGACGGGCGAGTTGGCAGAGTAGGTCATGCACCATCCGACGGTCGGGAACTGCATCATCGTCAACGGTCTGTCGTTTTTGAGGACTTCGCGGTTGTAAGTCTCGGCTGCGAGAACGGGACCCATGCCCATGCCGTCGCCGATGAAGTAGAACACGTATTTAGCCTGAGCGGAAGCGGTCAGAGTTGAAGCCGCAATCGCGGCGGCACACAGTATAGCTTTAAGTTTCATATTTTAATTGGTGTTATTTATCGTTGTTGATTAGAGCAAGCATCTGTTCGATGATGTGACGGTCGTTGCACAGGCGGGGGACCTTGCGCTGACCGCCGAGTTTGCCCGTCGATTCGAGCCAGCGGTCGAACAGCCCCGAAGGTGCGTCGTCGACAGAAAGGCGGTCGAGGAAGATGTTGCCGCTGCGCTTCGCCTGATAGTCGGAGTTGACCGACTGCAGGGCGTCGTCGAGGGCATCGGCGAAAGCTTCTTTGTCGGAAGGCGGGGTCTCCCATTCAATGAGCCACTGATGATGGCCGCGGTGACCGCCGTCGTCGTAGACGGGAGCGGCGGTGTAGTTGAGGACGGATGCGCCGGTTAGGTCGCAAGCACGGGCTATGGCGGCATCGCTGTTATGAACCATGACTTCCTCACCGAAGGCGTTGATGAAGTGTTTTGTGCGCCCGGCGATGGATATTTTCAGGGGGTCGACCGACTCGACGGTTACGGTGTCGCCAATCATGTAGCGCCACAGGCCGTTGCAAGAGCTGATGATAAGGGCGTAGGTCTTTCCCGGTTCGAGTTCCCACGCCGGAACAGCCGCCTCACCGGGATTGCCAAGGCTGTCGAGGGGTACAAATTCATAGAACACACCGATGTCGAGCAGCAGGAGCATCGCCGTCGAGTCGAGCGAGGACTGCACGGCGAAGAAGCCTTCGGACGCGTTGTAGGTCTCGAGGTAGTGCATTTTCGATGTGTCGGTCAGGCGGGCGTACTGCTCGCGGTAAGGCTCGAAAGAGATGCCTCCGTGGAAAAACACTTCCAGCCCGGGCCATACATCGTGGATGGTCTCCGCTCCGGCGGCTTCGATGACTTCGCGGATAACGGTCATGAACCATGAGGGGACTCCTGAAATGTTGGTTACGTTGGAGTGGAGCGACGCCTTGACGAGGGCGGGGAGTTTCTCGTGCCAGTCAGACATCAGGGCGATGTCTTTCGAGGGTATGCGGAAAAGGTTGGCGACCGGATTAATGCGGTCGATAAGGTTGGCTGACAAATCGCCGACCATCACACCGGCGGGGAGATGGCTCACCTCGTTGGCATAGCTGCCGCCGAGAATGAAACTCTTGCCGGAAAAAATCCGGCTTGAAGGATTGAGATGGAGGTAGTGGGCAACCACGTCGCGCCCTCCGGCATAGTGATTGAGGGTCAGGGAGTCGTCGGTGACGGGAATGTATTTGCTTTTGCCGTCGGATGTTCCCGAGGACTGGGCGAAGCGTCGGCAACGTCCGCGCCAGAGAATGTCTTTCTCACCCATGACCATGCGCATGACATCGTCGCGGATATCCTCGTAGGTGACAACGGGAAAATTCTTTCGGAAATCGTCGTAAGACTTTACACTGCGTACGTTGCAACGCTCACCGACGGCTGTCGACGTGCAGCGGGAAAGGAGAAATTCGAGCTGACGCATCTGCACTTCGCGGGTTCTGCCGAGCCAGCTATGCGAGGCACGGACGCGAGGGGCGAACAGCGGACGAGCGAAAGGTGTGAAATCAAACATAAGGTCAATTACAATAAAGCTCTGACTGCAAGTTCGTATGATTTGGCTCCGAAACCGCTGATGCTGCCCCGGCAGACGGGAGCTATGAGGGAGCGGTGACGGATTTCCTCACGGGCGAAAACGTTTGACAGATGGACTTCGACAACAGGACGGCTTATGGCAGCGATGGCGTCGGCAATGGCGAGGGAGGTGTGGGTGTAAGCACCGGCGTTAAGCACGATGCCTATATAATCGGGGTCATAGCCGACGGCATGGAGCCTGTCGATGATAAGTCCTTCGTGGTTGCTCTGGAAATGTTCAATCTCGATATCGGGAAACAGCGAGGCAAGTCCCGAAATGATGTCGGAGAGGGTCGAGTGGCCGTAAATCCCGGGCTGTCGTATGCCGAGCAGATTGAGATTGGGGCCGTTGACAACGAGTATCTTCTGTTTCATTTTTTCACTTTGACATTTTGAGTTGGAGGGAGTTCGTTATTGCGTCGGTCGACGGCATCGATGACCTCGTGGGCGAGGTGGATGAATGATTGGGCGGAAAGGGTGTCGCCAGCGGCTATGGGGTCGCCTTCGTCGCTGTGCTTGCCGACGGCAGCCACAAGGGGAATGCAAGCGAGCAGTCTTACGCCGAGTTCGCGCGCCAACTCAGTGGCGCCGCCGTTGCCGAAAATGTAATATCGTTCGTCGGGATGGTTTTCGGGGGTGAACCACGCCATGTTCTCGACTATGCCGAGGACGGGAACGTTGATTTTTGGGTCGGTGAACATCGCTATGCCTTTGCGGGCATCGGCGAGAGCTACCTGCTGGGGAGTAGATACGACGATGACACCGGTGATGCCGAGGGTCTGCACGAGGGTAAGATGGATGTCGCTCGTGCCGGGGGGCATGTCAATCAGGAAATAGTCGAGTTCGCCCCAGTCGCCCTGTTCGATAAGCTGTTTGAGCGCGTTCGAAGCCATCGAGCCACGCCAAACGACAGCACTGTTCCGCTCGACGAGGAAGCCGATTGAAAGCAGCTTCACACCATGGCGCTCAATGGGAATAATCTTATTGACTCCGTCGACTTCGTGCATGTAGAGCTGTTCGTCCTCAACACCGAACATCTTGGGAATCGAAGGTCCGAATATGTCGGCATCGAGGAGTCCGACTCTGTAGCCTTCGCGTGCGAGAGCAACGGCAAGATTGGCGGCGACGGTCGATTTG
>CAMWNF010000147.1 GCA_947175535.1 uncultured Bacteroidales bacterium | reverse complement strand
AAATCGAATTTCATCACCCCTCCTTATCTACCCTTCTCTCCATTTCCTCTCCGCGTCCTCCGCGCGACATTCCCCGTCCGACTCGTCAGAAAAGTCTGACAAGTCCTACTCCTCAAAAAAAATTCCTCTCCGCGCCTCCGCGCGAGATTCCCCGTCCAACATGTCCGAAAAGTCAGACAAGTTCGACTCGTCTTCACTTATAAACTAATCGTATTATCGTCTCTAGCACTTTACAACAAAAATTGCGAAAGAAGCTATCTAACAATGCGAACTGCACCCCAATATTTGAATACAAAACTTTTGGGTGCAGTTCACTCTGATTTTTAGACAGTCTCTTCTAATCGAAAAAACAATCAAAAAACTCTAATCTTTAGTGTTTTTGCTCCTGGGATATGAACGATATATATGCCACTGCTAACTCCTTCCGGATTAACTTGGACTCCGGTAATATCATACACTTTGCTACCAGATGGTACAATGATTGAGTTGCCATCAACATAGACATCCTCATTATCTCCGTTAACAACATCTATGTTGCCACTCGATTTTTTGGTAACTGTTACATTACATGTTGCCGACATTCCATTGACGGTGGTTGCCGTTATAGTAACATTCCCAGGCTTGATAGCCGTTACAACTCCAAATACACCTTGTTTGTTAACCGTTGCTACCTCTGGATTACTTGAAACCCAACTGATGGTCGGATCAGTTGTATCATCCGGACTAACTGTAGCAACCAGAGTTTGGCTACTTCCTTCAGCAAGTGTCATTTCCTTGAGATTAAGTTCTATACTTGCTGCAGGTATTTCATTTTCACCAACAATTGTGAAGAACTCCTTCCAGCCATCAGCTCTCCTATAAGTTCCAGAGCAACCTTCGGGAACTGTCAATACTGCGTTTTGCAATGTGTTGAAATTAAAAACATCATCAACGAGAGTGGGCGGTACGGGATTCTCAACCTCCACTGTTGATAATTCACAGCCTGAAAACGCACGCCAACCTATAGACGTTACAGACTTAGGTATCACAATACTAGTTATTTTATCACTGTTGTAGAATGCTAAACTACCGATTTCCGTAACAAAATTACTGATGGTTACAGAAGACAGTGTCTCAACTGAAATTGGGCTGCCGGCTGTATATGAAAGGTTTCGTCCGAGATATAATGTCTCAGCAGGACATTTATAAAATACAGCACAGCCGGACCCATTCCCAGGCTCTTCAAAAGCGAGTGTTTCTTCACTATCTTCAATTGTCACTTCTTTTAAGTTTGTACAATCCTTGAAAGCCCAGTATCCTATTGTTTTCACAGACCCGGGTATACTGATGCTCTTTAATCTTTCACAACCCTCAAACGCATGTTTTCCTATTATTGTGACGGTGGTCCCAATTGCAATAGCGTTGAGTGTCTTCACTCCGTAGAAAGGAGGGTAATCCCCATCATACGGCATGTCTCGTCCAAGATATAGTGTTTCTATCGGACAATTGCAAAATACAAAGGATGAAGCAGCACAACCTATTTTTATAGGGGTGCTACCGTCTTCCATTGTTAGCTGTTTAAGTCCTGAGCAATTATAGAACGCACATCTCCCAATTGACTCCATCATGCCGGGTATAACAATGGTCGATAACTCCGAGCAATCGCTAAAAGCATTGTCACCAATAGACGTAACGGAGTTGGGAATATTTATAGACTTTAATCTATAGCAACCTTCAAAAGCCGACTCTCCGATTTCTGTGACATAATTCCCTAATGTTGCCGTAGTTAATGTTTCTATGTTTTTAAAAGCATTTACCCTCGGCACTGTTCGGCCAAGATATAGTTTCTCAATCGGGCAGTCACAAAAAATACTATTACTGAAATTAAAATCTAACAAAAGTGGAGTTCTTCCATCTTCAATGCTGAGTTCTTTTACTCCGATACAATTCTTAAACGCCCAGTATTCAATTTTTTCTACTGAATTGGGTATTCTAAGGGCGCTTAAGTTGATGCAGTCCTCAAATGCTGACTGACCAATCGCTATAACAGACTCAGGAAGATCCAAAGAATTCAAAGTAGAGCAACCACAGAAAGAATAACTACCGATTTCCGTAATGGAATTTCCAAAAGTTAGATTTTTGAGAGCCGAGCAATTATAGAAGGCTTCCTTTCCGATTTCTTTAACGGAATTTCCGATTGAAACCGTCTCAAGTTCGATACATCCTTTGAAAGCTTCACTTCCGATAGTAGACACAAACTCTCCGATGGTGACGCGCTTAAGATTTTCTTGGCTATTAAAAGAGGGGTATTCATTAGACAAAGTGCGACCAAGATATAGAGATTCCAAGGGACTGTCTTTAAAAGGTTTTGCTGCACTGGTCTCGAGACCTAATGACAATGGTTCGTTGCCGTCTTCAATTGTTAACCGGCTTAGGTTTTTACATCCGTGAAATGCAAACTGCCCGATTTCAGTGACGCAATTGCCAATTGTGACAGAAGTAAGCGTTTCAGGAAAAGTATTTTCAGCGTAGTGAATACGACCATATTGACCTTCGTAATTACGTCCAAGATATAGCGTTTCAATGGGCGAGAACGAAAAGAAATGATAATCGGATTCTCTGGGAGCATCATAATTCGAAATATCATAATTCAATAAAAGAGGTTCACTGCTGTCTTCAATCGTAAGTAGCTTAAGATCCGTGCAATAAGAAAAAGCAGAACACCCTATTTCTGCTACTGTATTAGGGATAGTTACATGATTCAGACCTGACGCTCTGAACGCACGCCCACCAATAGTAGTTACCGAATTAGGAATGGTTATAGAAGTAAGAGAACTACAATCGCCAAAAGCGAAGCTCCCGATTTTGACAACTGATTCGCTTAAAGTCACAGAAGAAAGATTGCTGCAGCCCTCAAAAGACGATGAGGCTATTTCCGTAACAGAATTGCCAATGATGACAGAGTATAGCGCTTTGTTATCTTTAAACGGACTCCGGCCCCAATTTAGTGTGCGCCCAATATATAATTCTTCAATTGGACAGTCCTTGAATTGATAATAATCTCTAAATAAAAGTGGGTCATACCCATCTTCTATAGTTAGTTTTTTCAGCGAACGACAAGCTGAAAAAGCACTTTCGTAAATTGTCGTAACTGAGTTGGGAATATTTATAGACATTAAGCCGGAGCACCCGAAAAAAGTATTTTCTTCAATTGTTCTAAGCGATTCCGGTATATTTATGGATGTCAGATTAGAACAATATTGAAATGCTCTCTTTCCTATTGTTGCAACTGAATTAGGAATGGTTATGGATGTTAGCCATAGACAACCCATAAAAGCTTCCGGGTCAATTTCAATCACGCTATAATACTCCCCACGATAATTGATTGTATTTGGAATAATCAATTCTCCAACCGTATTTTTATCAACTTTATGAACCGATACTTCGTATACGTATACTGGACTTGTATACCGCCGATAGATTTGATACTGTATCTGCCCTCTAGTCACAATCTCAACTGGGTCTCTACCTATTAGCGCTTCCGGAAATAATGACACAAGAAAAATTGCAGCAAACAGCACCTTCAGGGATTTAATTGCATTCATATTAATTTTCTATATATTAACTCATTAAACATTATCTACCTCTCACATTGTCATTCGGTTGAAGATTATTAATCAAATATTCCTCAAGTGACAGACGCTCATACTTTCGGTCATCAGGAGCAGCGATGGCTATAATTGCATATGGCTTTTCGCTCCAATTATCCGAGCGGATGTTACAATGCCCGTTTACGTCTTTGAAATATCCATAAAAGCGTCGACCGAAAGAGATTGTCTGACCAACATATATTACGTCATAATCTATGGACAGAATTAGATATACCCCTGCTCGTCCATTGCATGGCCAGGCCTGATCTTTAAACTCATAAACTCCGTTTTCGTCAGGAAATAACCGATAAGGAGTAGTCGGATTGAAATTGGTATTATATTTTCGGTTATAATTTTTGACTAACTCCAATGCCGTCGTTTTATTGCAGTCCATTTTGTGTTATTAATCTTCCCGCCTCAGTCATCCTCTCGTTGGCGTTTGTCGTTTAACGAAAAAAGCGTAGGAATCTGTATCTGTTACCGTCCTACGAACTGAGGCTTCTCGCATTGCCCTAATAAAGTCGGACGGCAACGCAGAAGCCCACGCCAGTATATGCAATCAATGCGTCCGGCTATATTCCTCCCGGAATATCATGCCGAATGCAAGATAATCACATATCCCCGGGCATCTACCGTTGCTCAACCCTTGACTTTATTATGAAAGTTTGCGAGACATTCCAGTTCGTCAAGAATCAGCGCGGATAAACGCTTT
>CAMWNF010000146.1 GCA_947175535.1 uncultured Bacteroidales bacterium | reverse complement strand
GCTTTGCAAGATATGCCGATTGTATACACAACGGCAAATCCGCCTCCCCATAGGTAAGGGTTAATTCCGCTCGAAACTCGCAGACTTTGATACTTGGGATGGAGCAACTGAGATACCTCGGTTTGGAGTAACTAAATTACGTAGGTTAGCCGGGTTGATGAACCAAGAGCACCGGGTTAATGTAACCGGATACTCAAATGGCGCGATAACCTAATTATCCGATGCTCTGCAACCGAGATACTTCGGGTTGTCGGTTGGAAGAACTAAGACTCCTCGGTTTGTTGGTTTAGTAATCGTGGACTCTGGGATAATGTAACCTGATTACCCAATAATATAATTATCAAATACTCAAATATCCCTTTGCTCAAATATGGCAATTACACAATTATACAATTATCAAACATCTCAATGCTCTATTTATCTAATGTAAAAATATTCAAACAACCTATTTATATAATGATCACACAATATGTCAAAGAAAAAAGAAATCACTATAAACACAAGACTTACTGAGGACGTGCACAGACAGATGCGTGAAAAGGCTGCGACCTATTTCGGTGGAAATATGAGTGCACTGGTTCGATGTGCCTCACTCAAATATTCCGAGGAAGTTACGTCATCGGAGACTACAGAAACAAATCCTCAACTCATTGCGCTTATATCCACCATTATGAAGAAGATTGACAGGATCGGTGTAAATCATAATCAGGCTGTCAAGTGTATTAACGAGAAGATGAAGATGTCGCCACTTGCCTTTACCGCCAATGACCTTCTTCCTTTCAGTCAATTCGGAAAAGACATGAAGACTATTCAAGAAATGTTGCGCTATCTATATGAAATGCTCAAATCATAAATCCTGGGAGTATGATTGTCAAGAAACTTAGTGATGCAAAAGGCGGAGGTTTCCCCGGTGCAAAATACAATGAGGATAAGGTTGCAGCCGGTGTCGCTGAACTGATGTTGATGGCAAACGTCAGCGAGAGGCTACGCCAGACGGTAGAGACAATGCACCGTTTCGGACTTGATGCGGCTGCCGAGGTGGAACGCTATCTGAAAGAAAGGTCAAAAACCTACGGAAATACAAATACCGAACGTTTCCAGTTCCATGTGTCGGCATCCGTTGAAGGACGCGCCATGACACCTCAGGAACTTACCGCCTTTGCCCGTGAGCTGATGAAGGGCATGGGGTACGAGAAGCAACCGTACTTTGTCTATGCCCATCATGACACGGACAACAATCACGTGCATATACTTTCAACAAGGATTCAGCCAAACGGCTACGCTATCTCCGACCATCAGGATATACGCAGACTAAGTGCCTGTGCCAACCGCATTCTTGCCTCCGACATCAACAGGGATATTGAGCGAATATTCAGTTATGATTATGAGACGGAAGGACAGTTTGCAAACATCGTCAGATCTTTCGCCTTTAAGATGGAAAAGTCGCTTGACGGCTACCGTCTTTTGAAGAATGGAGGCGCTGCAGGGAATATCTCTGTCGGAGACATATTCAACCACATTACTAAGAACAGCCAGAAGCGTAAGGATCGAACGACACAACTTCGTGCCATTATCAAGAAATATAAGACAGAGATTGCGGAGGGAAAGTCTCAAAGTATCAATAGTCCCGAAGTATCAAAGTCCAATAAGAAAAAACCAACTCGTCCAAAAACCAATCCGGATATAAAGAAAATCCTCGACAAAAACGGAAAACCTCTGAGCAAGGAACGGCAGGAGCAGCTTCAACAGCTTATCTTCACCCTCAAAAAGAATTTCGGCATAGACATATATTTCCAGAAGGACAAGAACGGTCAGGTACGTGGGTATGGAATAGTCGACCATGCCGGAAAGATAGCTTTTGACGGCAGCAAGGTGATGAAGCTATCTGAGCTGATAGACTTCGTTCCAAAGCAGGAACGCAAGCCTTCGCCTATTGATGTTTACCGGGATATGTTCAATGTTGAGATCGGCAACGATGGGCGTAAAGACTATGTGCGTATCAGAATGAAGGACGGCAGTACCTATCAGAAACCGATTTCCTTGCGTCAGGCAGCGTGGTACAATGGCGTGAAACCGGACGACAAGGAAGATATTGCCCTAATGATAGCCGCTACGATGTTTCCGGAAGAGATACTTATGGCACATCTCGCCCGACAGCAAATCCATGACTTCAAGAGCAGAATACAGTCTGCCACTGCCGTCAAGAATAGGGATGGGAGATATGCCCTAAGGATTACAATGAATGATGGTATGCCAATTCCGATCATTCCAATGGACAGTCAGGATGAAAGCGATTATCGTAGGCTATCCCCAGACGACAGACAAGACTTTCTCCATAATCTGGCAGTCCACTATCTCACAAGAGAAGATGCAAGAGCCATCATGCAACGCATACGTCAGACAACCAAAGACCAGACAGGAGTGCGTGTTCTCTCGCATCCGCAAGACTTCACCAAACAGACCGCCAACGTCTTTGCACTCAACTTCGCAAAAGTCCTATCATGCTTCAACGTCAGTACCGAGCGCGGAGAAAACCGCGAATGGGAAGTCGGTAATTACTCCCGATACGATGATCTTGACACAAGGCAATCCGGCACACGCCTCTCAATGTAAAAATTATAGTGACTATTCCTGCGCACCACGCGGATAGTCACTATTTTTTATGGAGGGATTTAATAAGGCGTTTAATTGGCATGAAGATTAAAGGGTACTTTTTAAGAGCGTTTAATCAAGCCGATTTAATGTGATTTAGAGGGGTTTAGATAGTGACTATTATAGTGACTATGGGCGATAGTGACTAAAAGAAAAATCGCCAATTCAGTGTGAATTAGCGATTTAACTTTTGTTGAGGTGGTGCCACCAGAACCTGAGTTTGTGAATGAGGGCGAATGATGATGAAAATGAAGCTAACGCAAAATACTGAAAAATAATGCAATATGAATTTAGTCGAATTTTTGAGTTTTCATATTTGTTCGCAAAACGTGGTGACCTGCGTGGTGACCCGATTTGCAAAATAGCGGTTTGAGTTGTTATATTTGCAGAACCAAAGTGGCTGATTGTGAATAACTGTGAACGTCACTGCTCAAATTTTTAGCAACCTCAAAATATGACAACAACACCCTCTCCAAAGTCATCGACGCAGTCGCTTCGCTCTGCGAAGAAACTGACCCCGTTTCATGTCCGCAACAAGGACTTGAAGAAAGATACTGCGACCCTCTTTATACGTATCCATACCCGCAAGGTGGATGTGCTTATCTCAACACTTCTGCAAGTGGAGGTATCCGAATGGCTGAAGGCTACGGCATCGCCACGTGCATGGCTCGTACATCAGAAAAAGAATTATCAGCTTCACGCCAAACTGACCCAGATTGAAGGTGTCGTCAAGACGCATCTTGCGAAAGTCAACCTTGACCGCGAGGCTCTTGATATGGATATTCGTTACATTTCCGAACCAGAAAAAGTTGAGGCAGAGCGTAAGGCAAAGGAAGAAGCTGTCGAAGCTGAGCGCAAGGCATTGGCGAAACGTGAGGCGGCGAGAGAAAAAACGCGATTGAAAGCCGAGGAAAAGAAGCGCAAGGAGGATGAGAAGAACCGTCTTATCTGGTCGTTCCTCGTTCAGTTTGTGGATGACATCAAAAGCGGTGCACGCAAAATCGGCAGTGCTGATTATTCCGCCGGTTCATGTAAGGCATGGAAAAGCTACATCGGTGTTTATGAGGGCTTCGATCCCCTGCATCAGTTTGAATGGGCTGACATCAATAGGGCTTTTGTTGCACGTTATATCAACTATCTGCGCAATCACGGCTATATGCCGAAGGTTGTCAACAAGCATCTGACTAACCTGAAGGCTCTTATCAACGCTGCTTTCATTGATGGTGTGCATGACAACCAACGTGCGGCATCACTGATTGTGAAGCATAAGATTGAAGACCGTGACAAGGCTGTTGAAATCTATCTGACTGAAACGGAATTACAAGCATTGTATGAAATGCCGCTGACCGGGAAGAACGATCATATCCGTGATGTTTTTCTCATCGGTTGCTATACCTGTCAGCGTGTCAGTGATTACAACAATCTCAACGAAGACCACTTTGAAACTACCCGAAAAGGCACGCGAATAATTCGGCTCGTTCAACAGAAGACAAAGACTGAGGTAACAATCCCCATTCTCAACGACAATCTCATTGCTCTCTTTGAGAAATACAGCTATAATGTGCCGAAAGCCAATGAGCAGGTCTTGAACCGCTATATCAAGAATATCCTGAAAGATTTATCGGAAACTGTGCCGTCACTGAAAGAAAAAGTGCCGACAAAGCTGACGATGAAACAGAAGGAGGCAATGCGCCGGGACAAGATAGAGCCGGAAACAGACCTTAATGGTAATGTAATCGTTCCACGTTATGACTGCGTGACAAGCCACACTGCCAGACGCACAGGCATCACGAATATGTACCTCAGCCACAAGTACACCATCCTCCAGATGATGCACGTCAGCGG
>CAMWNF010000145.1 GCA_947175535.1 uncultured Bacteroidales bacterium | reverse complement strand
ATGCAAAATACAGCCGCGTACAGTTTACTCCCGACCTTCTCCCTGCCGCCGTCATCGGTACAATGGTCTACAGCGTCAAAAGCGAACAGTTCCAGGTGAAAAAAGGTCCGATTTTTGCAAACTTTGTTCTTGCGGATGAAATCAACCGTGCGCCTGCCAAAGTGCAGAGTGCGCTTCTCGAAGCAATGCAGGAACGTCAGGTAACTATCGGAGACAACACCTTCCCGCTTGACGAACCGTTCCTCGTTATGGCGACACAGAACCCCATTGAACAGGAAGGCACATACCCGCTCCCCGAAGCACAGGTCGACCGTTTCCTTATGAAAGTCGTCATCGGTTATCCGTCAAAAGATGAAGAACGCGTAATCATCCGTCAGAATATCTCAAACGAAAAACGCAAAGTCGAAGCTCTCATCAAACCTCACGAAATCATCGAGGCTCAGAAAATAGTAGAGCAGATTTATGTCGACGAAAAAATCGAACGATATATAGTAGATATCGTGTTCGCGACAAGATATCCGGCTGAATACGGTCTGAACGATCTTACCGGCATTATCGCATTCGGTGCGTCGCCTCGTGCGTCTATCAGCCTTGCCCGCGCCGCTCGTGCTTACGCATTCCTCCATCAGCGCGGTTTCGTGATACCCGAAGATGTAATCGCTGTTTGTCACGATGTACTCCGTCATCGTATCGGTGTAACCTACGAGGCTGAGGCAAATAACATTACTACTGACGAAATCATCACCGAAATCCTCGACAAAATCCAGGTACCTTAATATATAAGTGACGGCTTCAGTACATGCTGAAGCCGTCATCAGGTACTTCACTAAAACAAATCTTCTACTCGACAACATGGATTCATCTGAACTTTTAAAAAAAGTCCGCAAAATAGAAATAAAAACACGCGGACTTTCGCAAAACATCTTCGCCGGCGAATACCATTCGGCTTTCAAAGGTCGTGGTATGATGTTTTCGGAAGTTCGCGAGTACCAGTACGGTGATGATATCCGCGATATCGACTGGAATGTCACCGCACGACACAATCGTCCGTTTGTCAAGGTCTATGAAGAGGAACGCGAACTCACTGTCATGCTCGTTGTCGATGTTTCGGGTAGCCGCAACTTTGGTGCGGTCGGTGACGAAAAACGTCAGATGATAGCTGAAATTTCAGCTACACTTGCTTTTTCTGCAATACAGAACAACGACAAAATCGGTGCAGTATTCTTTTCAGATAAAATTGAAAAGTTCATACCTCCTAAAAAGGGAAAGAAACACATCCTCTTCATAATTCGGGAACTCCTCGATTTCAAGCCGGAAAACAACGGCACAGACATCGCTCTCGCGTTACGTTTCCTGACAGATGCCTTGAAAAAACGCTGCACGATGTTCCTTATATCAGACTTCATTGACGACAGCGATTACGGCAAGCCAATGTCCATAGCAGGTAACAAACACGACCTTATGGCATTACAGGTTTACGATAAACGAGATTCACATCTTCCTGATGTCGGGCTGATGAGAGTCAACGACCTTGAGACTGGAGCCACACGCTGGATTGACACATCATCGTCAAAAGTCAGAAAGGCTTATGATAAATGGTGGTATGATCGCCAGCAGGCTATGTCACAGACGCTCAGAAGCAGCCGAGTCGATTTTGCGACAGTCGCTACCGATGAAGATTACGTTGTGGCACTCAAAAGTCTATTCAAAAACCGCGGTGCCCGCTAATAATCTATAATTTAACATTTATATCAGCAAGTCACAGAGACCTCTAATGAAAGCATTTATAAAATATATATCGAAGTCAGTCCCTGCAGTAGCAGCTCTTATGGCATTTCCGTTTGCGCTGAATGCGGCAGGAAATGTCTCAATTAAAGCTTCGATTGACTCGACCGCTGTAGTTCAAGGCTCAAAGTCCAATCTTCGTCTTGAAGTGCTTAAAAACACTTCTGAAGGAATGCTTGTCGATGCACCTGAAGCCGGAGCCGATTATTTCGGCATTGAAATTTCCGATGTTACGGTCGACACCATTGATCATGGTAACGGGCGGATTGAACTCGCATATGATTACACAATCCAGGCATTTGACCCCGGAACAGTCACTCTCCCCCCGTTCAGATATGCAATCGGAACCGATACTATCAGTTCTGAGGTGGTCTCGCTTAAAGTGCTTGAAGTTGACCTCGATACACTTACCGATATACACCCGATGGAAAGTGTGGTCAGTGTCCCGTCACGCTGGTATGATATAATTCCGAATTGGTGGCTCTGGATTTTCATTGGAGTAGCTGCAATAGGCGTGATTGTCTGCTGTGTGCTTCTCTTCCGTAAGAAAAAAGGTCTTTTGGCAAAACCGGTCAAGATTACTCCTCCCTATGACCTCGCAGTCATGCGTCTCAACGACCTGCAGGCGAAAAAATTACCTCAGAGTGGACGTGATAAGGAATATTACACCGAACTTACCGAAATCCTCCGTCAATATCTTGAAGGTCGCTTCGGCATCAACGCTATGGAGATGACTACTACACAGATTATTGATACCCTGCGTCACAACAAGGAGACCCGACCGGGTTCCGACCTTATGAAACAGATACTTGAGATTGCTGACTTCGTGAAATTTGCTAAAGTTCGCCCGCTGCCCGATGACAATATAAAAGCTTTCAATTCTGCAGTCAAGTTTGTGGAAGACTCCAAACCACTTCCTCCTGCGGAAGATGAGAACCAGTCGGAGCCGACCGGGAAAGATATCTCCTCAAACGCTTAATCCGTAAAATAATATGCAGTTATCCCAACCTCAATATCTCTGGTTATTTCTGATATATATTCCACTGATTGCGTGGTATTTACTAAAGCACCGCAATTCGCATGCCTCAATAGCGCTATCGTCAACCAAGGCGTTTGCCGCAATGGGACGCACCTGGAAAGTATATCTCCGGCATGGTCTATTTCTGTTGCGACTTGCAGCCATAGGTTGTCTAATCATAGTGCTTGCCCGACCACAACTCAAAGATAGTTGGCGCACAAGTTCAACCGAAGGCACCGATATTGTAATAGCTCTCGACGTTTCGACAAGTATGCTCGCACGTGACTTTCAGCCTGACCGTCTTGAAGCGGCAAAGAATGTCGCGGCAAAATTTATCAACGGAAGAGAATCTGATAACATCGGGCTCGTGATTTTTGCCGGAGAAAGTCTTACAGGTGTACCTATGACAGTCGACCGCAGTCAGCTCCTCAGCTATATCAACGGAGTAAGCACGGATATGATTGAAGACGGTACAGCAATCGGCGACGGTATAGCGACCTCGCTTAACCGACTCAAAGAAGGCAAAGCAAAGAGCAAGAGTATAATCCTTCTGACCGACGGTTCAAACAATACTGGTGTTGCCACTCCCCAGATGGCAGCCGAAGTGGCGAAAGAAATGGGTGTAAAAATCTATGCAGTCGGCATCGGAACAAACGGAATGGCAGACTTTCCTCGGCAGGATATGCTCGGGCGCATCGAGTATGTCAAGCTTCCGGTTGTAATCGATGAGGCAACCCTACAAGGTATAGCTCAAAGCACGGGCGGTAAATATTTCAGAGCAACCGACAATCGTGTCCTTGAGGATGTTTTCCGTGAAATCGACGCTCTCGAAAAAACGCAGATGGATGTACGCCACTTCTCACACACAGAAGACAATTATATGATGTGGGCATGGCTTGCCTTGGGTTTCTTTGCCCTTGAGATGCTATTACGCTACACCATATTACGTTCTATCCCATAACCTCTAACGATTAAATGCAACGATAAATAATATGTTTGATTTCGCATATCCACTCCATTTATATCTGCTCGGACTTGTAGCCGTATTCGCTCTTCTATATATATGGGCGAGAGCTGCGCGACGCAGGAAAATCAAACGTTTCGGCAGACCTGACATAGTGGCAAACCTTATGCCCGATGTTTCACGTTATCAGCCGGCTGTGAAAATCGTCCTCGAACTCCTTGCTCTCACAGCACTCGTAATTGTAATAGCTCGTCCGCGCGCAGGTCAGAAAGAGCAGGAAACCAATCTGAAAGGTATAGAGATAATGATTGCTTTCGACGTTTCAAACTCTATGCTCGCATCTTCGACCGATGATCCAAACGGTATATCGAGACTTGACCGTGCCCGCTTGAATCTTGAAAGGCTTGTAGACAAACTTGAGAACGACAAGGTCGGAATGGTGATATTCGCAGGTGAGTCTAAGCTACAGCTACCTCTTACAACTGACTATATTTCAGCAAAAATGTATCTCAATGAGCTTTCGCCTGCCCTTATTACATATCAGGGAACATCGTTGGCTGAAGCCATAAAAATGTCAGCGGAAAGTTTCTCATCATCAGCTGACGTGCATAAAGCCATAATACTTATAACTGATGCTGAAGATCACGAAGGAGCCGCAGTCGAAGCTGCAAAAGCCGCTGCTGACGCAGGCATTCAGGTTGATGTCATCGGTCTCGGTTCGGCAAAAGGTGCTCCGATACCACTGCCGGGAACAAAAGGAGATTTCATGCGCGATTCAGAAGGAAAAGTTGTCCTGACAACGATTGACGAAAAAATGGGAAAGGCTATTGCTGAAGCGGGAGACGGCATTTATG
>CAMWNF010000144.1 GCA_947175535.1 uncultured Bacteroidales bacterium | reverse complement strand
CAGCGAAGTTATGGACCTTATGACGGTTGCGAAAAGACGCAATCAGTAGATTTATTCATCAAAGAGAATACCTATCTCTTGTATTGTTTGTTCAAAGTCCCAGGCTTGCCCATCATATGTAAAATTATACTCTGCTGTAGGGTGCTGTCTATCATTCACTACATGAAATTTAATCAAGCCATCAATTAGGAATATATCTCTCAGTTGTTTAGGATTAGCAGAAGATTTAACAATAGATGTTTTTCCTAACCCTTGATTATTTAATGCGAATGAAACGGTTTTGCCATTTTCAAATTTCACATCTGCAAAAAATAGACCTCTATTTTTAATAAGTTGTTTACTTTTATATGTATAGAACTTAAAGTAAACTTCATCCTTATCAACGAATATTTCTACAGTTAAAGGTCCAGCCTCAGAAATTGAGTTAGAGAATTTACCTGAACAATTGAAACATAAAAATTGCTCTTCAGTAGAATCACCAAATTCATCTTCGTACTTACCAATTTTCCAGTAGTTACATTCATCAACTCCATTATCCCAAGAAGATTCGCCTTCTTGAACTTCTAATTTTGACATTGCAGAATTAGCTTTACTTGTATTGTTTTGACAAGAAAGTAAAGAACAAATAATAATGAAAGAAAAAAGTACTCTTTTCATGCCACAAAGTTACGAATAATCCACAAGTTATCAAAGGAATACTTCAAGGTCATTGACTTTGAGGATACAGCAGTCGCGGATTTTGCGACATTCACCGGAGGAAAGCAACTTGACGTTACGCCAACCTCCGTAAAAATTGTATCGCAGGGAGATACAATTTCGGAGTTCGAGGATTGAGCCGTCGGATTTCCATACGGAAATATCGACTTCGGGCGTTGTCATATCAGATTCGATGCGGAAAATCCACTCGGCTTCATCAGTAGTGAGTGGTCCGGCTTCGACCTCGTAGGTCATGGTTGCGGACTGATTATAGAATCGGGCTGTGCCGTTGATTACACACTTCCCCGTAAGCTACTCTTTCCTATTAGTCCCATTAGTCCAATTTGCCTTACAACCATCCTCATCCAATACCGCCACCCTTTCTTCTCCGCACCCTCTGCGCCTCTGCGCGATTTTTCTCTCTGATTGTGTATCGTGCTTTGTGCATTGTGCATCAGCTGATTGCTAAGAAAATCGCTATTTTAATCCATGTTAAAACGACAGTCTTTCCGAAAACGCGGTTCTTCGGAATGCTTTTCCTTGTAAATTTGCATCACTGAAATAAACCTTTATTGCCACTATACGATGACTCAATCCATTTCCAAACTGCTTTATGCCGAATACCTTCCCCAGACCCTTACCGCAACAATGCCCTCTATTGCCCTCCGCTGTGTGTCATGGGACTGGATAAACCAACGCGTCAAATGGTATTTCGAGGACGCATGCGATGAAATTGCCGCACGTGCGGCTGAGATGGACGCATTATGGCGACCAATGTGGTGCCATTGCCGGATTACCGACAAAAACGGCACGGAACTATTACTCACCGAACCGGTCTTGCTCGGCGAACCGATGCCTGACGAACTGCTGATTCCCACCGATAATTCTCTCAATCCCTGTCGTCTGTCGACCTTGTCCTATGAATTTAAGAGAAAGGCATGGCGCGTTGCCGTCGACCCGCGTCAACTGCCCGAACAGCTACGCGCCAAAGACAACCGCATAGAAATTTTCATACGCCTTGCCGCAGGTGTGCCACATATACATTTCAATTCCACCCTTAAAACTCCCGAACCGTATTCTGAAACAGCCCGCTTCAGATTATGTCTGCACGAAGGGAAAACTACGCAACTATATAAAAGTGTCGACGTTGCGACCGCCAACCGCTCATTCTACCACGATAAGTTCAAGTTTTCCGGTCGACGTTCTGTCAAAACTGTCTCTAAGAAGCGCGTAGACATAATACTTTCCGTCTGCGACGCGGCGCCCGTTGCTGTCTCTGAGATTCCAGACAAAGGGAAAAATGCAGTCATCGGTCGAAAAGACTG
Source organism: uncultured Bacteroidales bacterium (assembly GCA_947175535.1). Taxonomy (GTDB): domain Bacteria; phylum Bacteroidota; class Bacteroidia; order Bacteroidales; family Muribaculaceae; genus CAG-873. Next base: position 2,606 of record CAMWNF010000144.1, on the reverse strand, counting down.
TCCTGCCACTTATGTCCTCGACTATAAGACGCGCCGTCGGGCTGTCAGAGAAGTTATGCGACAGCTCTATTACCGCTTCGTCCCTGACAATCCTGCTCTCTGTCGACAACCTGCAATCTACACGGCTCTTCCCCGCTATGAATTCGGTCGTCCTCGAAACATTGCGACCGCTCTGCGACCGCGCGGTCAGCGTAAGTTCATGTCTGCCTTCAGCAAGTCCTTCCGCTTCACATGCAATCGCATATCTCCCTCGCCCTATAGCTCTCACCTGAGGAATGATGCGCTTATTTCCGTCGATGAATATTGCCGGCTTCGCACCGATAGGTCCAAGAGCCAGACCGTCGTTACTTTCAACGACCGCGCTGACTCTGGTGATTCGTCCGCTCGTCTCGCGGCCGTACGGAGCGACATCCTCCACAATCAGCGATTCGATTATAGGCTCGCCATTCCCAGGCTCATCTGTACCGTTAGCCGACGACAGGAACTCGCCTTTGCCGATAGCCCTTATTCTTCCGTCGTCACTGATTGCGCTGACATATATCCTATATTTTTCCTCATCCTCGCTCTCCTTCGGCAGCACGAGTCTCGTCTCAAAATGCCCGTCAGTGACCTTGGCAACCCATTCTCCGGCGATAACATCTCCGCTGTCTACCCTTATCCCCTCACGCGACACAACTGTCGCAGTCGGGTAACACAAACGAATAGTGGCAGTCCCGCTGAAATCTTTCTGCGCCGCCATATTGCCCGCAACTCTGACGACTCTTCCATCGCACACGGTTTCAATACTGATTTTTGTATCGGGAGCACCGACTTTGACGGCAGGATCTCCACAAAGATTATAGCACATCGCGTTCGTAGCCCTGGCTTCATCCTTGTACGCCATGATGCAGTAATTATGCGCCTCACGCACAATATCGCCGATAGTCGTAGCAGTCCCGGCAAGCGCATAGCGTTCGACAATCGCATCTGCCATACTCCGGTTAAGTTCCATATAAACCGACCGGCTCGCTCCGATAACACCGATAGCACCACCTCTGTCCGCCTTCAACATTGTCTGAGCCATTTCCGCGCTATTCCTGTCAAAGCCGAAAGTCTCGCATGATGATATCAGTGCAAACGGCACATCGTCATACTTTACTTGCTTGATGAACGCCGCATCATAGAGTCCTTCACTGCCGAAAGCTCTCGGACCGGTATGTCCGCAATAGACCATCAGACCGCAACCGCTTTTAAGTGCATCTGCCATAGCCTTTCGGCACTCAGGCTCCGGATTGCGTGTTGGTTGGTAGACCGAACTGTGCACTTTCCTGAACATCAGCCGCGGATTGTATCCTGCCATCAGTGCTATTTTGTTTTCGACGTCTGTCAGATGCATGCCTTCATCGCCCGAATCACTTGCCGCCGTAATATTGCCGTAGACGTTCGACTGCCGCGACCGTTCGATGTGAGCTTTGATTTTGGCATTAATCATCCGACCTTCCTCGACCGTGTTGGCATCGATGCGACCAACGTTGATACTCATTTTCCCGAATGAAGTGCGCCGGCTGTCGAAATCATCCTCAAGCATGACGAAATATTTGTCGGATACATAGTTCCGGTTCCGGTCAGATGCCTCCTCGACGTTTTCGGTCTCATAGCATATCAGCGAACCGCATCTGACCGCCGTCTGCCTCTCCCATTCGCTCCTACCGTACAGAATTACGTGTTTCAGCCGTCCGGGTTCTTTCTGTAAAAGCATTTTCAGATAAAGCCTTATCGCCATTGCAGAACGGCAACCCGATGAAAATTCATTGAATATTTCATCCTGCCTGACGACTCTCACGTCCATCCCGTCATTACTGCGGTGGATTTCAGCAAGTTCCTCGGCTGCATCGGTCATATTTTCTGTCGTGATTATAACCATCTCCGGTGTCGATTGGGCATGAAGATTCTGATTGGCAACCGCACAGACAATCTCAGGCTCTCTGAATTTTCCAGTTTTGTAATCGTGTCGGTAAGGATATACAAGCCACGCCCTGTCGATAGCCGCATAATCCGTTGTCGTTCCTTCTGGAAGTGCAAAACCGATAGCATATTGCCCGTCACCGCCAATACCGCTTATGTCGATGTCACCGTAACCGTTTGTGTATAGTCGGTTTTCAACCGTGGTCGGCTCTGTCTGACTTACAGTCACACTCTCTATTTTCCAGCCTTCGGGCAGCGTGACCTCCGGCGCGAACGGCACTTCAGATTTTGCAACAAACTCATAATGCAATGTCGCCGTTCCTGCACACGAACCGCCGACGCTGAAATTATAGACACGGGCAGTATCGTTTAATTGTTTGTCATGGTATATCGCGCCACCTCTACCCGGATTGACCGATTCATATTCGACGTAGTCGACTGCATAGCGTCTGTCGGTATCAAAATCCTTCACGGCTTCAGCCGGTATGTCGCTGAGGAAATAATATCCTTTTGTATCGTGGGGATTACGACGTGCTGTCACAGCACCGTCATCTCCGACAGTGACACTGACCGCTCCTTCGCCGTAAAAAAGCAGACGTCCGTCAGCCGTATGCATGAACTTGACAGGAGGATTGTCATCAGGAAGCGATTCATTGAAATTA
>CAMWNF010000143.1 GCA_947175535.1 uncultured Bacteroidales bacterium | reverse complement strand
TATCGGCGGACGGATTGGTAGACGCTATTTCTGTTGGTACAGCGACTATTACTGCTACCTGTGGCGAGTTTTCAGCAAGCTGTCAGGTGACTGTTAAGCCTGTAACGGCATCCGACATTACCCTTAACGTCTCAGAAATGACCTTGCTCGTGGGAGATACCGATAAACTGACTGCTACCGTTGAACCTGCGAATACTACCGATGCGACTATTACATGGAAATCCGACAACGAAGCAGTGGCGACGGTATCAGCTGATGGTCTCGTGACTGCGGTGTCAGTCGGAACAGCTATTATCAAGGTTTCATGCGGAGAAGTATTTGCTGAATGCAAAGTAACCGTAACTGGATATTCCGGTGTTTCAACATTGTTTGGAGACGAGAATACCAAGTTTGAGGTTTACACACTTCAGGGTTTCAAACTTAAAGTGGAAAATCAGGAAGACCTTAAAAGGCTCGCACCAGGATTCTACATTATCAACGGTAAAAAAATATATTTGAAATAAATAGTTATCCCCTAATAAAGAAATCAGCCATTTAGTTTTAAGGCTAAGTGGCTGATTTTAGTATGTATTAATCTAAGTCCTGTTTAGAGGAGGGAAATTGAGCGGGTGATGAAACTGCTGAGGGCTTCGCCTTTGAGGAGGCCGTTGCCGAGTAGGGCAAGGTCGATTAGCTGTTTTACAAGAGGTTGAGTCTTGGCGTAATCGCTGATAATCTTGGTCTCGTTGTCGCGGGCTTCGCCGACTGCCTTTTCGAGGTCTTTGACCTTTTGATCGTCTTCGGCTGAGAGGGCTTTGCCTTTGGCTGCATCACGTATCTTGGTGATTTCGGCGTTGTCAGCGTCAATCTTGTCGGCGAGAGGTTTAACCTGTTCGTCGAGAGCGGCTGCGGCAGCGTCCTTAATCTTAACGATAAGAGGATGCTCGGTGTTGACAACGAGGTTGTAGCTGTCGGGCAGTTCGTCGTAGAAGTTCATACCGGGCTGGAGGGCAGCCATGTCTTTCATACGGCGCATATACTCGTTCTGAGTGATGACGATTGGCTGAGATTTGTCTGACAGAGCTTCGAACGAAACGAGGAACTGAGCCTTGTCGACGTCGGGAGTCTGAGATTTGAATACAGTCGTCATGATATTGCGCTGAAGAGCCGACAAATCGACGTCTTTGCGACCTTCCTTGCGGATAAGATTATCGATGACGTCAGAGTCAACGCGGACAAACGTTGTCTTTTCGAGTTTGCTTTCGAGCATTCCGACGAAGTGGCTGTCGAGCTGACCGTCCATGAGCAGTACATCGTAGCCGCGGTCGGTCGCAGCCTTAATGTAGTTGAACTGAGCGACGGGGTCGGTAGTGTAGAGATAAACTATGTTGCCGTCTTTGTCGGTCTGCGATGCTTCGACGAGGGTCTTGTATTCGTCGAGAGTGAAGTAACGACCTTCGGTGTCTTTGAGAAGCACGAACTTCATCGCTGCGTCGCGGAACTTGTCGTCGGTCAGCATGCCATATTCGATGAATATCTTGATGTCGTCCCATTTCTTTTCAAACTCGGCGCGGTCGGCTTTGAAGATGTCTTCAAGACGCGAAGCGACTTTCTTGGTGATATAGGTCGAAATCTTCTTAACGGCTGTGTCACTCTGGAGATAGCTTCTCGACACGTTAAGAGGAATATCGGGCGAGTCAATCACACCCTGAAGCAACATCATGAATTCGGGAACGACACCTTCGACCGAGTCGGTCACGAAAACCTGATTGCTATAGAGTTGGATGCGATTTTTAGTGATTTCGAAGTTGTTCTTAATCTTAGGGAAGAACAGAATACCGGTCAGCGTGAAGGGATAATCGACGTTGAGGTGGATCCAGAACAACGGGTCTTCCTGTCCGGGATAGAGTTCATGATAGAAATCAAGATAATCCTTGTCGGTGAGGTCGGCAGGTTTCTTAGTCCACTGAGGCTCGGTGTTATTAATCACCTTGTCGCGGTCAGTGTCGACCATCTTACCGTCTTTCCATTCCTGTTCCTTGCCAGAAATGACAGGGACGGGGAGGAAGCGGCAGTATTTCTTAAGCAGACTGTCGATGCGCGACTGATCAAGGAATTCCTTGTTTTCATCGTCGATATAAAGAATTATATCCGTACCGCGAGTCGTACGGTCGCCCTTCGACATCTCATATTCAGGCGAACCGTCGCATTCCCAACGGACAGCCTCGGCACCTTCCTTATAAGAAAGCGAGTTGATGACAACTTTTTTTGCCACCATGAATGCCGAATAGAAGCCGAGACCGAAGTGACCGATAATTGCATTGGCGTTGTCTTTGTATTTTGCGAGAAATTCCTCAGCACCTGAGAATGCAATCTGGTTGATGTATTTGTCGATGTCTTCAGCAGTCATGCCGATGCCATGATCGCTGACAGTCAACGTGCCGGCTTCCTTGTCAACAGTTACTTTGACACTGAGTTCGCCGAGTTCGCCTTTGTATTCGCCAAACGAAGCGAGCGTACGCATCTTCTGCGTAGCATCGACGGCGTTCGAAACAAGTTCGCGAAGAAAAATTTCGTGATCACTGTAGAGAAATTTTTTAATTACGGGGAAAATATTCTCGGTAGTAACCCCGATTGTGCCTTTCTGCATATCTATATATCTTATGTTTTTGGTTATACAATAGTTTTCAATTTTGAAATTGCAAAAAGTGTGCCAAATCTTCGTTTGTCACAACATACATATAACGAAAATCAAAACACTAATGTTCCAAAACCGGAAAAATATGTCAGATATCTGTTATACAGTGACTCAGTATGCCAGAACAGCGCGCACAGCGAATGCCTTTGATTTGAGGGAAGGATAAGTATAATTCTCCCATGAGAATTCATGTGATAACGCTCGATCTGTATTATAGTCACTCTCGGTGGAAGACCAGTAATAGGGAACGCCACGCCAAGAGGTATGGTATTTCAGCCAACCTATGTGTTCTATATATGGAGGGGTAGAGGTAGGGTCGTCGGTCAGTTTCTGTTTTTCGGTCAGTTTCTCTTTTATCTCTTCATAGCGCTGCCCAAAAAGAGATTCATATTGCCGAAGCTCGAGAAGCATGCCGTTACCCGGCAAGTACCAGCCTGAGGTATTCTCAGGAGCCTGCAGAGGTTCCTGCCATGCGTAGGAATTGGTAATATCCGGAACTCCGTTACTCGGTCTATCCTCCCGTTTATCACGGTTATTGAATAGAACAGTTTTTTGGACCGTATCATTAGTCTCTTCATCATTGACTTCAACTGTCCCGGAGACAAGATTGCCGTAATAGTAGGCAGCGTAGGCAGCGGGATACTGATTTTTGTACAACCTGTCATCATCGCGAGTATTCAGAATCTTAAGAGTATTGGAATATCCGCCCCAATCTTCGTGGATTTTATTGACAGACAGCCAACCTGGATTCCTTCCTTCCTCATACGGATCGTAGGAATTATTCAATTCCCACTCAAACATATTATCAAGGTCATTCTGGACATCGGTCAGCGCCAAGACATAACCATGGCAAGACTCTTTTCTTATACCTGTCTCACTGTAGTCATAGATGTAGGTTATACCATTTCCGGGGTTTTCCTCGACTCCATCGTAGGAATTTTGGCCGGTGTAGAACACCAGTCCTATGCAACGGTGGTTATCATTATCCAAGTATTTGGCAGCCTCGCAAGGGAGGACAAAGCCGTAATTCTTAGAATTCTTACAGTAAAAATCGCCGACAATCACATCATCATATTTGTAAACGCCCCTATCGGCAATCTCAGCCCTCGAATAGCATATGCCTGTAGCATCGGATTGGATATCAAATGCGCCTTTGTACATCCATTGACGATAGTTATAGAAGTAGGTTATCTTACCTTTATATCCATCCGGAAGGATGTAGCGGAATGTGCCGTCCTCGGCCTGAAAGTGCTTGAGATGTTTGTCCTCATAATCTTTAATTACAACCTCGTTAGGAATTTTGAAAGTGATGACTTCTCTGTAGTCTTCAGCATCCGGATCATAATCATCCCCATCCGGATCATAATCATCCCCATCCCCATCGTTTAATGTGTCGTCACTGTAATCTATGAAAAAATCATCAGTAATAAGTTCGGGATCCATAGTAAGCAGCTTCCAACGGACGCTAATGTCGAGCGAGACGCAGGTGCGCAGATGCCGCAGTTCGGCGTTTATTTTCTTAAAAGGACCATCGGACGACTCCCATGCCATAACATCGGAGTAGCGATAAGCTTCTTCAGTCGTTTGGTCTTCATGATGCTTAAAGACCTCTAATGACTTAAGCTCATCGGCACTCTTAATCTCCGCAGCTGTCACCGACTCGTCGTAGGGGAAATAGACTATGTAGGTGTGCATCTCGCTGTCGTAGCAGGGTATATCCTTGATTAATCCAACATATCCCCATTCGAGGACGCCATTGGTGTTCTTTTTTAAAGAATACCGGGCATTATTCAAGATAAATTTGCCCTCTTTGTCGAGAATGATGACACCGACAGCATCGCCTGGCTCAAAAAATGTAGACATACCGTCGTCTATCGCACGCGAGGCCGGATCGCCTGACTTAACATTGTCGGCAACAGTGACGTTGAGTGAAATTATGTCTGCATCGACTTTACCTGCCGATGTGGGAATGTCAT
>CAMWNF010000142.1 GCA_947175535.1 uncultured Bacteroidales bacterium | reverse complement strand
CCGAAGAAAAAGAAGTTTCAGTGACCTTCGAAGTTCCTGAAGGCTGGGACGGCTTCGTCGGCGGTGCAAATCCCTATGGCTCAATGGCAAAAGCCGCCGCTAAAGCACCTGTTGACGAATACTCATGGCAGTCAGTTGACATGATGATGGGATACTGGGGCTTTGAGAAAACCAACACTTTCACATTCGACACTGACGCAGAAGCTTATGACTACATGATTTGTCTCTACAAGGGTGACTTGATGTATCTGGGCAGTGCAATCCGTCTGAAGGTTGAAGTCGAAGGACCCGCTGAACCGGAACCCGAACTTCCCACGTTCCCCGAAGCATTCGAAGCAACTGTAAGCGTTGAAAGCGTTGAAATGACCCAGGGCGACGAACAGGGCGTCTACACAATCTCAGTCAAAGGCGAATCTGACCAGGAAAATGTTACGGTGACTGTCAAAGTTCCTGAAGAATGGGACGGCTTCCTCGGCATGTCGGAAGATGATATTAATCCGGACGACATCAACCCGATGGCTAAGATGGCGAAAGCAGCCGACGATGAAGAAGACGCATGGATACCTGTCGAAGCTATGCTCGGAGCAGGCATGAAGAAAGCGAACAGCTTCACATTTGCAGTCGACGGCGACGAGCACACCGCTCAGCTCTACCTCTTCAAGGGCGATAAGGTCTATGTGGCAAACCATGTAGAAATCTACTTCGAAGTTGCCAAAGCAGCCGAACCTGAACCCGAACCCGAATTCCCCGAATCAATCGGCATCACAGCTGACTCAGAGACTGTGACTATCGAACAGGGCTATGACGAAGAAATCGAGGCTATCGCGATAACAGTCGGCGGCAAGACAGCCAACGACAACGTGAAGTTCACATTCACCCTTCCCGAAGGCTGGGACGGCGTAATCGGAACAATCGCTGCGTTTGGCGCGGAAGAACCCGCGGTGATGGCACGCTCAGCCGAGGAATGGACTACGATTGAAGACTTCAAAGCCGCAATGGGCGACGAAGAAATCGTCGAAGGCACAGAAATCACTGTTCCCGCCGACGGCAAGCAGTATATCGGCTCACTGCACCTCTATGCCGGTGACAAGGTCTATGTAAGCGCAGGCTTCATGCTCGCAGTCAATGTTGCGAAGACAACCAGCGGCATCACCGAAATCGAAGGTGAGGACGGCGAGGACGTGCGTTACTTCAACATCCACGGTGTGGAAGTAGTAAATCCGACAAGCGGCATCTATGTGAAGGTCGCCAACGGCAAGGCATCAAAAGTTGTTGTGAAATAATATTGAACAACAGCTAAGCGATAACACTGAAAGAAATTCCCCGAATCGCGAAGGAGATTCGGGGAATTTTTATTTTACGTTATAATAATGTAAGAAATTCATGACAATCTTTTGCCGAACGGCGGAGATTGATTAACTTTGACAAATCAAAGACAAGACAAGACTAACAAATATCAATCCAATATAATGTTAAATATGAAGAAAACTTTACTCACAGTCATCGCTGTCGGTCTGTCGGCGCTACCATCGCTGGCAGATGTGCACACAATCGTGTTTGACAGCAAAGAAGATGTGTATGGTCTCAAACTGCAGACATTCCAGAATGAAAGAGCGATGAACGCGGCAGTCACGGCGGAAACAATGGAATTTGTTCCGGGACTAACGTTCACAGAGGATGGCATCGACTTCTCAATCAAGAAAACCGGCGATACCGGCTTAGGTTATGCGCTGGTCGACGCGGGCGGGGCGAACTACGGTCTGTGTGTCTACTCTTATCTGAAAGCCGAAACCCATATGAAGACGGAGCTCAGCCTGACTGTGCCCAACGGAAAAATCAAGGGCGTGAAGCTCTATATGTCGGGTTATGCGGTATATAATCTCGAAATTCCGTTCAACGGCACGCCGGTCGAACCAACGGATGACAATGCGCTATACTACTGGCAGTGGAGCGACGCAGAGGGCGCAGAGACAGTGACATGCGATTGGAGCACACAATTTGGCAGCCGCTATATCCACTCAATCGAGGTCGACTATACGGCAGACTTGGGCGGAAAGCAGGAATGCGGGCTGGCGTTCAACGAAACGGGAACGGAAGTCGTAATGGGAGAAGAATATACGCTGCCCGTGCTGGCAAATCCCAATAATCTTCCCGTCAGCTGGTCGAGCTCGGACGAAAACGTGGCGACGGTAGCGGCTGACGGCGCAGTCACCCTCGTCGGAGGCGGCAAAACCATTATCTCTGTTGAGACGGCAGGAAACGAAAGTTTTGCGAAAGGTAACGCCAGATATGAGCTGACGGTAGTGCCTTGCGCGGACAACATCGCAGAGCTTATCGAGAAAGCGCCCAATCGTTTTGATAAAGTCAAAGTCAATTTCCCGGCGACGGTGACATTTGCGAACGGAAGCTATGCATGCGTCATCGACGCAGAGAATAACGCGGGCTATATCCACAACTCCGCCCAGGCGGGCAACACGTCGACCAGCGTAGTGACAATCTATAAGGTCGGCGAGGTGATACCTGGCGGATGGATTGCGACCAACGACACTCAATATGACGAAGAGACATGGCTGGGCGTTCCTCCTGCGGTTGAAACGACAGTGGAGGTGGTCTTTCCGGAGGTAGAGTCAGTGACACCTGCCGACGCGTTCAGAGTAGTCATACTCAAGGATGTCACCTTCACGGGCCGCACGGCGTCGGGCAACACGAAGGCTTACGGAACGACTCCGGACGGCACCAAATATGAGTTCCAAGACACTTACGACACGGGCCAGAAACCAGCGGGGACGTATGACGTGAAAGTGGTGGTGCGCTCATCGAAATTCGGAGATACGCAATATTTCTATCTGGCGCCACTGGCTTACACGGCGGTTGATAAGACGGGCATCGCTGAAATCGAAGCCGAGGGAGCGGACGCACGCTATTTCAACCTTCAGGGCGTCGAAGTGGCTCAGCCGGAAAAGGGCGTGTACATCGTTCGTCGCGGCGACAAGGCGACTAAGGAAATCGTGAAGTAAAGGTAAATCGAGCTATAAAACGAGCGGGCGGCCCGGATGGGGTCGCCCGCTGGCTTTTTGGGGGAGGGGTCGGACTTTTCTGACAAGTCTGACTTGTCGGACAGGTCGGACGGGTCTGAGGGAGAGTGTGTTAATAGCCGGTGTAGGTGAAGGGGCTGAGGGCGTGGAGCTCGGACTTGACGGCGTCGCTGACGGCGAGGGTGTCGATGAACTCGGAGATGCTCTTCTCGGTAATGGCTGTGTTGACGCGGGTTAGCTGCTTGAGGGTCTCGTAGGGCTTGGGGTAGCCTTCGCGGCGGAGGATGGTCTGGATGCCTTCGGCGACGACGCTCCACATCTGACCAAGGTCGCGGTCGATAGCGGGACGGTTGAGGAGGAGTTTGCCGAGGCCCTTGGCGGTGGAGGCAAATGCGATAAGGCCGTGGGCAAGGGGCATGCCGACGTTGCGGAGCACCGTGGAGTCGGTGAGGTCGCGCTGGAGACGCGAAACGGGCAGCTTGGCAGCGAGATGAGCAAGGAGGGCGTTGGCGATGCCGATATTGCCTTCGGAATTTTCGAAGTCGATGGGGTTGACCTTGTGGGGCATAGCCGATGAACCGACCTCGCCTTCCTTGATTTTCTGTTTGAAGTATTCCATGGATATATACATCCACATGTCGCGGTCGAGGTCGAGGACGATGGTGTTGATGCGTCGCAGGGCGTCGAATATTGCGGCGAGGTTGTCGTAATTTGAAATCTGGGTGGTGTAAGCCTCGCGTTCGATGCCGAGGGCGGAGCTTAGGAACTTGCCGGCGAAATCGAGCCAGTCGATGGCGGGGAAGGCTGTGCGGTGGGCGTTGAAATTGCCTGTCGCGCCGCCGAACTTGCCGCTGATTTTTGTTGCGCGGAGCGCAGCGAGCTGCTCGGTGAGGCGGTAGACGAAAACTTTTATCTCTTTGCCGAGACGCGTCGGCGATGCGGGCTGACCGTGGGTCTTGGCGAGCATGGGTATGTCTGCCCACTCCTCAGCCTGAGCGGAGAGGGTCGCGATGAGGGATTCGATTGCGGGAATGTAGACTTCGTTGAGTGCGTCCTTGATTGACATCGGGACGGCGGTGTTGTTGATGTCCTGGGAAGTGAGTCCGAAATGGATGAACTCCTTGTAGGGGGCAAGGCCGCGGTTGTCGAATTGCTCTTTCAGAAAATATTCGACCGCCTTGACGTCGTGGTTGGTGACCGACTCGATGTCTTTGATGCGCTGCGCGTCGGCTTCGGTGAAGTTTTGGTAAATCTCGCGGAGAGACTCCACGGCGGCGCGTGGGGCGGGCTGTAGCTGCGGCAAGGGGAGATTATATAATGCGATGAAATATTCCACCTCGACCTTCACGCGGTAGCGAATGAGGGCATATTCCGAGAAATAATTTTCAAGTTGAGCGCATTTCGAACGATAGCGTCCGTCAATCGGCGAAATCGCCGTAAGAGTAGATAGTGCCATATCCTTTCGGTCTGTCTTTATAATAATGTATGTTTAATGTGAGTGCAAAGTTACTCAATTCTTCCCAACTGAACAATCAGAAAAAAATCTCAGAAAAATTCAGAGAAAATTTTGGTGGATAAAAAAAATGTCGTACCTTTGCATCGCTTTCAGCGAGAACGGGCGCTTAGCTCAGCTGGTTCAGAGCGTCTGCCTTACAAGCAGAGGGTCGGG
>CAMWNF010000141.1 GCA_947175535.1 uncultured Bacteroidales bacterium | reverse complement strand
ATAACGGCAAGCACTACTAACGGCTTGAAAGCTGAGTGCAAAATAACCGTCACGAAGCGTACAAGTGGCATAAATACTATAGTTGTCGAAGGCAACTCAATCATTGCGCCGGAAGGTAGTGAGGTTTACAATATGCAAGGTCTGCGAGTTAATCCGGAGGGTCTTTCCAGCGGCTTCTATATCGTAAGAATTGCCGGAATGAAGGCTATTAAGATTAGAGTCGACTAATCTGTGCCAAACACACATATATAATTTAATATCATTCGGTGGCGTAGGAGTCAGTCCTGCGTCACCGATTTTTTTGCTTTTTTCTTAGTATGTTCGCCCGAGCCGTTAGTTTGGGCAATCTATTGAGGATAAAGTCTTAATTAATAGTAAAAAATTAGGCTTTTTTGTCTTATTTTCATCGCTTATTTGTATTTTTGCCGACTGTATGGCAATCAAGTTGACTATCGATCAAGGCAACACTTCCGCTAAGGTGGCTGTATGGCGCGGTGATGAAATCATTACCGAGGCTGTCTACCGCAGTCTTACCGAAGAGGATATCGCCGCACTCGCCGGCAACATAGGCGGTCATTTCGACGCTGCGATTTATTCGTCGGTGCGCGATGTGACTGATGACGTGCGCGCTTATATCCGTGGATGCAGCAGCCGGTTTATAGAACTCACTCAGGATACCCCCCTGCCGATTAAGGTCGCTTACAGCACTCCGTCGACTCTCGGACGCGACCGCATTGCTGCCGTAGTGGGTGCCTACGGGTTGACCGCCGGCAACTGGACCCTCGTCGTCGACTGCGGCACTGCCATCACCTACGACGTACTGTCGCCCGACGGCGTTTTTGTCGGCGGAAATATTGCCCCTGGCATCTTCATGCGTCTCGAAGCGCTCAATCACTTCACCTCGCGTCTTCCGCTGGTCGAAACATCGGGCGAATGTCCGCTGTGGGGCACAGACACCGAGAGCGCCTTGCGCGCCGGAGCGATAAACGGAGTCGTCGCCGAGCTGCGCTATTATCGCGGAATGCTCTCCGTAGCAGAGCCGAAAGTGGTGCTCACAGGCGGTTCGGCTGACCTTGTCAGCTCCCGGGCAGGCTTCGAACTCACGGTCGACAGCGAACTTGTATTAAAAGGACTAAACAGCATACTCAACTATAATGAAAATAACTAAGCTCTTATTCGGTATTTTTGCTCTCCAACTGTTAGGTACGTCTGCCATCCTGGCGCAAAACGGCACGATGACCCCCTATTCGCGTTATGGCTACGGCATACTGAGCGACAATGCCACGGCAGCCCAGCGTGCAATGGGCGGAGTCGGTTACGCCATGAACTCCGGACGTCAGATTAATGTCATGAACCCGGCGTCGTATGCGGCTGTCGACTCGATGACATTCCTGTTTGACATGGGTGTTGACTTTACTTCGCTATGGCAGAAAGAAACCTCGGACGGCGCTACTCTAAAGGACCAGAAGAACGGAGGCGGTCTCGACTACATCACAATGCAGTTTCCGATTGGAAAGCGTATGGGCATGAGCGTCGGCGTGCTTCCCTATTCGTCGGTCGGCTATGCGTTCGGCAGTGAAATCGCTCACGGCGCAACGTCGCGTCAAGGTTCGGGGAGCATCAACGAACTGTATGTGGGCGTTGCCGGTAAGGTGTTCAAAGGGTTCAGCGTCGGCGTCAACGTAGCATATCTTTTCGGCACTACATATAACGACAGCTATGCTTACACATCTTCAGGGTCGACAACGCTCTTCGAGCGTGAGTTTGAGGTGCGCGACTGGCGAATGGACATCGGAGTGCAGTATTCGTTTTTGCTAAATCCGAAAAACCGTTTCAGTCTGGGTCTGACCTACAGTCCGAAAAAAGATTTCAACGGTCACGCGATTACCTATGCCTATGATATGAATCAGGAGGCTGAGCCGGTTGAGACTGAAAATCTGAAGTTGCGCGGTAATTACACCATGGCGGAGACATGGGGCGCAGGTATCAGCTGGGAGTGGGACAAGCGTCTTTATCTTGAGGGCGACTTCACTTATCAGCCCTGGAGCAAAGCCAAATATCAAGGCACAGAAGGTCAGTTGTTGAACCGATATAAACTCGCCGGCGGTCTGCAGTTCACTCCCAAACCTCGCGGCAACTATTTCGAGCGTGTGCAATATCGTGCGGGGGCGTTTGCCAACCGCGACTATCTGCGCGTGCTCGGCAACAGTGTGCGCGAATTTGGAGCATCGATTGGTTTCGGCTTGCCGACACCCGTCACCAAGACTATGGTAAGCATCGGTCTAGAATGGCGTCACCGTCAGGCTCATCCTAATCCGCTGATTAAGGAGAACTACCTTTGCGTGACCCTCGGTCTCAACATCAACGAACTTTGGTTCCGTCCCAGCAGAATTTATTAATCGGCTGATGAAGTCTGAACGACCTGCATCGGATGCGTCGGGCATGCGTTGGTTGCCGGCGTTGGTGATTGCCTCATTGCTTGCGGGAGCCTGCGGCAATGATGAGCGAAGTTATGTCGCCAATATAGGTGACGGCGATCATTCGCCGACCATGACCACATATCAGGTCGAGACATTCATATCCGACTCCGGTTACACCCGCTACCATATCTCGACACCGGTGTGGAAAATGTTCGAAGAGGCTTCCGAACCGTTCTGGCGTTTCCCTGACGGACTCAATCTTCAGCAATATGACCTGCAGATGCAGCCCGACGCCACGATGGAGTGTGACTCGGCGGTCTATTTCAGCCGAATGCGTTTGTGGCAGCTCGACGGGCATGTGATGATGGTCAACACGCTGCGCGATACGTTTCTTTCTCAACAGCTTTTCTGGGACCAGGCGAAACGACAGGTCTATACCGATTCGTTTATCCACATCGTTCGCTCCGACCGTATCATCGAGGGCTATGGTTTTGAATCAAACGAGAATATGACCGCATATACAATCCACCGTCCGACTGCCATTCTTCCGGTTCAGCGCGGCATCACATCCAAAGAAAATGAAGCGGCAGATACAGTTGCGGCAGATACAGCAGCAGTTGTCTCGCGCCGGCGCGGGGCTGCACGTCCTCTTTCATCTTCACAAGCTGAGCCTACCGGGCAGGAAGAGCAGACAAAGCAGAAGGCGACACGTATAAAATTTGACAAGAACGCCAGAGTGCGTATCAAACCTTCAAACGAAAATAACTAATCATGGATATAACCACCTGGCTGATAATCGGAGTCGTGTCGATGTTGCTGTCGGCGCTTTTTTCGGGCTGTGAAATGGCTTATGTGACGTCTGACCGTGTGCGCGTTGAGATAGATGTCAAGCAGGGCGGCATAATAGCCCGGATAATCGACCGCTTCTACGCCAATTCCGAATTTTTCATTTCTTCGATTCTTGTCGGCAACAACATTGTGCTGGTCGTCTACGGTATGGCTGCCGCCGCGCTTCTCGAACCGGTGCTTGAGCAATGGATTTCAAACGAAGCTCTGATACTGATAGCCCAGACGCTTATATCGACAGGGGTTATCCTCCTTGCGGGTGAGTTCATACCAAAAACGATATTCGGCATCAATCCCAACCGTTCGCTGAAAGTGTTCGCACTGCCGATTTACATCTTCTACATAATCCTTTATCCGCTGTCGCTTTTCTCGACATGGCTTTCACGCTGCCTGATGAAGGTGCTCGGCGTGAAAGGCTCGGCGACGGGTCTGCGTGCGATTTCGATAGGAGACCTCAACGACTATCTCGAGGAGACAATCGACACCATGGAGGAACAGAAGACTCGTGTCGAAAACGAGGTCAAGATTTTCCATAACGCACTCGATTTCTCATCTACCCATCTGCGCGACTGCATGATCCCGCGCAATGAGATAGTGGCTGTCAATATCGATACGGCGACCCGCGAAAGCCTGTCGGAGATGTTCACACGCACGGGGCGTTCGAAAATCATAGTATATCGCGACGATATCGATACGATTTTAGGATACATTCATGTGCGTGAGCTGTTCGAACCCGATTCGGAGTGGCGCGACCATATAATGCCGGTGCTGTACGCGCCTGAAAATCTGCTTGCGAAAAAGATGATGCGCCGCATGCTTCAGCAGAAACGCTCCGTGGCTATCGTTATCGACGAGTTCGGAGGTACAGCCGGACTTATTACACTTGAAGACCTGGTCGAAGAGATATTCGGCGACATTCAAGACGAACACGACACCACCAAACTCACCGGTAAGGTAATCGCCCCGGGCATATTCGAATTTTCGGGACGCAGCGAAATCGCAGAAATCAATGAGCAGTTTAATCTTGATTTGCCTGAAGACGACGCTTATCAGACGCTGGCGGGTTACATACTTCACTCCACAGGCACTATTCCGGCTGAAGGCGACACGGTGATGATTGAAGAACTGCGTTTCGACATACTCAAAAAGTCGGCAAACCGTCTTGAACTCATAAGACTTACCCTCCCGGTCGAAGAGTAATCCCAGCCGCCCCAGACAAAAATCTTACCCCTCAGACTCACCAGCGGCGTAGCCGCGAAACAATAATAGCCACATGCAAGCGCGGCAGAGCCGTGCGCAGCTTGTGGAATAGAATAGAAAAAATCAAATCGGCATCATAGATGTCGAACATCACCTTCCCATTAGCCCAATTAGTCCCATTAGCCCAACCCTCCTCCCAAAAAATCCCTCTCCGCGCCCTCTGCGCCCTCCGCGCGAGATTCCCCGTCCGAAAGATGGTGTTGCAGAACTAATATTGTTAAGTTCTCTGAGAATTAAATATTTTGGAA
>CAMWNF010000140.1 GCA_947175535.1 uncultured Bacteroidales bacterium | reverse complement strand
TGCCGACGGTGATAACCTCGGGCATCATAACATACTGATTGTTGTGACCGGCACGATGACCGAGAGTCGAGCTGCCGTATTTGAATGCGTCGGTAAGAGCCTCGGTGAGCGCACCGGAGTACTGGTATCCGCCGAACTGACCGTATTTGTCAATGTAAGTGTAGAAACCGGAGACATATGCAGAAGCGGTCTCTTCAGTTTCCCAGACGGTTTCTTCACTGATGCCGCTTTTGTTGGGTACACCGTCGAGCCAGTCGTTACAAGAGACTGAAGATGCGGCGATAGCGGCGCAGGCGATTATGTTGATTATATGTTTTTTCATTTTCAATATAACTCAGAAGTTTTAGAATGAGAGATTAATACCGAACGAATAAGAACGCTGCTGGGGATAGTAACCGTTGTTGACAGCGGGAGATTCGGGGTCGATATTGTATTTGTTAAGACCGCTGAATGTCAAAAGGTTGTAACCTTCGGCGAATATTCTCAGACGGGTGATGCCTGAACGACCGATGAGTTTCTGCGGGAATGTGTAGCCGACCTGGGCGGTCTTGAGGCGCACATAGTCGCCGCGTTTGTACCAGTAGTCAGAGGAGATGGCGTTGTTCTGAGAGTAGGGCGAAACTTCGAGACGTGGGAAGTAAGCGCCTGTGTTGTCAGGAGTCCAAGAGTCTTCGACAAGGTAGACGGGAGCGTTGCCTCCCTGGTAGAATGGCTTGGTGTAGACGGTGTGGTCCATCGAGCCGTTGCTGTCATACTGACCTGTGATTGCAATGTCGTGACCGAGACCCCATGCCCAGAGCATGTCGACGTCGATGCCTTTCCAGCTGCCGAAGAGGTCGATAGAACCTGTAGAGGTCGGAACCGAGCTTTTACCGATGTAGCCGCAGTCGCTGTATTCGCCCTTACGGATAATCTTACCGTCGCCGTTGCGGTCGACATACTTGATATAACCGGGTTTGACGGGATAGCCGTCGACGAGAACAGAGTTGTCGATTTCTTCCTGAGTCTGGAAGAGACCTGCAGAGAGGAGACCACGCTTAGCACCAATCTGTTTGCCGGTCAGGCGGTCCCATTCGGGAGCGTTTTCGCTGTCAGCCATGTATTTGAGCCAACGAGCGTAGGCATAAGAGTAGATGACTTTGATGCTGTAGTTGAAATCGCCGACGCGATTGTTGTGGGTAAGGGTGATGTCGACGCCTTTGTAGTCTTTCTTGTTACCGTTGGCTGTGCCGAAGTAGTAGCCGCCCATTGAGGGCGGATAAGCGCCGGTTGCAGTGGTGAGAAGGTCGTGTTCGTATTTATAGAACACGTCGAATTCGAGACCGAGTCGGTTCTGGAACATCAGGACGTTGAAACCGGCGTTGTAGTTCATACACTTCGACCATGTCAGGAAGGGGTTGCCGAGACCACCTGCCGAGATGAAGGTGATGGGTGAACCACCGATGATGACGGCGTTCTTATTGAGAGCCATAGTGGTAAGCCACTGGAAGGGGCTCAGACCGCTGGTCGCAGTCTCACCGAGGGCGAAGCGGAGCTTGAGGTCGTTAATCCAATCGGCGTGGAAGAATTCTTCCTGGCTGATACGCCAACCGATTGAAGCACCGGGGAGGGTGACCCAACGTTTGTTCATACCGCCGAAGAGGTAGCTGCCGTCGTAACGCATCGTGCCTTCGACGAAATATTTGTCGGCGTAAGCGTAGTTGATACGACCGACGATACCAGCCACGCGGCTTTCGCTGCTCGAGCCTGAGATTGAGGGAACTTTGGTTTCGCCGTTACCGTTGACGAAAGTAAGTTTCGAGAGTTCGTCGAGAGAGATGAAGTCGAGACCGTAGCCACCTGCGCCGAGACCGTTTGATTTGAGCTGACGTGTTTCGAATACGGCGAGTGCGCTCACGCTGTGTTCGCCGAATTTGTTGTCATAGCTGATGCTCGACTGAGTGGTGAACGTACTTGCCTGTGAAGCGGCTTCATTGAGCATAATGTCTTTGTAAGCCTGATGTGCCCATACGAGAGAGTAGGGCATCGCTTCGGTGTTGACGTTGATATCGTCGATGTTGGCGAGCATATGCTGGAAGGGGGTGCGGAGCCCCTTGGTGAAACTGTAGTTCATGTCATATGCACCAAGGAATTTGATGGTCAAACCCTTGAGGAAGGGAGCGTCGTAGCGCAATGTCATGTTGGCTGACATGTAAGACATCTTGCTGCGGTCGTAGCCGCCTTCGTGGATAGCGCCCCATGCGTTGTTGTCGGGAGTCCAGCCCTGGGCGCCTGTGGTGTATTCCTTGCCGTTGGGTGCGACAGCTGTCATAGGCAGGAACGGATACATGCTGACAATCTGCTGGGGAACGTTGAGGAAGTCGTCCTTGCCTGTTCCGAATGCAGCTGCCTTACGGTTTTCGATACGGCCTGAAACACCGAGGTCGAAAGTGAGGTGTTTGGTAATCTTTGCGTTGATGTTGGCGCGGAGATTGTAGCGGTCGTAGCCGAAGCTGTCGAGGTTACCGTCTTCCTTGAGGTAGCCGAGAGAGGCGAAGAATTTGTAACGGTCATTACCGCCGGTGGCGGAGAGGTTGTGGTGGGTGCGGAAACCGGTTCCGTACATTTTACCATACCAATCGGTGTTGCCCCAGCCGTCGACACCAGCTATCATCTTTTCAATCTGGGCATCGGTGAATTTTTCGGCGTAACCGTTAATCGAGAGGGCTTTGTTGTACCATTTGGCGAAGCCGGGACCGTCGAGCCATTCCTGACTGACGGCGTTTTCGCTGAAACCGACCGAACCGGAATAAGAAATCTGAGTCTTTTCGGTGTTGCCTCGTTTGGTAGTCACGATGAACACACCGTTTGCGTCAAGACCATAGACTGCTACTGCAGATGCGTCTTTAAGCACTGATATTGATTCGACTTCGTTGGGGTCGATACCGTTAAAGTCGGCAGATGTACGACGTACACCGTCGATTACATATATAATATTGCCCTGACCGCGCATTGTGATTGATGCGTTGTCATAACCGGGCTGACCTGTCTGCTGCACGGCGGCGATACCCGACACACGGGCACCGACAACGTTAGACATAGACATGGTCGGAGATTTCAGAAGTTCGGTGTCGTTGACTGTGGCGATAGCGCCGGTGATGCTTGCCTTGCGCTGAGTGCCGTAGCCGACAACGACTACTTCGTCGAGGTTGCCGATGTCATCGGTCATAGTTACGTTGATGGTCGAACCGTTGACTTTTTCTTCGACTTGCTTCATGCCGATAAACCGGAAGATGATTACGTCTCCCTTTTTCGCGCTGATAGAGTATTTGCCGTCAAGGTCGGTCACAGTAGTCTTGTCAGAGTTCTTGACAAGGACCGAAACGCCGGGGAGAGGTTCGTTTTCGGCGTCGACAACAGTTCCCGTCACCACGCTTTGCGCAAATGCTCCGACAGAGCACAGGCACAGCATGATTGCGAGCAGTGCGAATTTTGCAATTGATTTTTTCAGATCTTTCATAAAACGTGATTTGTCGTAAATATCGGTTTTTATTATTTACATATTTAATTGGAGTTGGTTATAAGTGAAATCGGTTAGCTGATAGTGGGGCGCGAAAGCGTCCCGGAACAAGTGGATTTCATGGAGCAGAACTTTTAGCTAAAGTTACGGGAATAGTTAATTAATTTCTGCAAATATAATAAAATTAAATTATTCGAGCTGTCAAATTGGTAAAAATTGTTGGAATTGTAACCATTTTCTAATATTTGAGCGAATTTAAGCCTTAGATTAGAAAAATTTTTACGTTTCTGACATGCGGGAGGGGGGAATCAGTAGTTGGCGGTGGAACGTCGGGTGGAGTCGATTTTTAATAATATGAACAGCAGTATGGTGAATCCCCACAGCGATGAGCCGCCGTAGGAGAAGAATGGCAGAGGGATGCCGATGACGGGGCACAGTCCGATAACCATGCCTATATTTATGCAGAAGTGGAAAATCAAATAGGAGGCGACGCAGTAGGCGTAGACGCGTCCGAATACCTTTGGTTGTCGCTCGGCTATCGTTATTATTCGGAGTATAAGGGCTATATAAAGAGATATGACGGCGAGCGCGCCGGCAAAACCTTTTTCTTCGCCGATGGTGCAGAAGATGAAGTCGGTGTGCTGTTCGGGAACGTATTTGAGCTTGGTCTGAGTGCCGTTGAGGAAGCCTTTACCTGTCAGACCACCGGAACCGATGGCGATTTTCGACTGGTTGACGTTGTAGCCGTCGCCGCGAGGGTCCTGCACGATATCGAGCGCAACGTTTATTCGTTTCTGCTGGTGGGGTTGAAGTAGATTGAAAGCGATGTTGACCGAGAACATGAAGGCAATAGAGAACACTGCGGCTCCGCAGGCGAAAAGCATTTTACGACGACGGCGACGAATGGATTCTACTATTATATATATACAAGCGAAGAGAACGGCGACGAGCGAAATGGCGAGCGCGGGGATAGTCAGTCCGCAGGGTCCGGTCAGCAACCACTCAATCAGCCCGACGACCGCGAACCATATCAGCAGATTGCGACCGATAGAAGCGCGGCGCGAGTACATTACGGCCATGCCTATCATTACAACGACGACTATCAGGAGGACGACAAATTCGCCGGTAGGAATGCCGAACACTGCAGGCTCGGTGAATTTGATGGCGACGACGAAGATGATGACCGAGAGCAGAGCTGTGAACAGGATCAGACCGCTCATGCCTTCGCGGTAGAGGACGAAAAAGAGAGCCAAGAATGTGAGGGCCGATCCGGTTTCCTTCTGTGCGAGGATAAGGAGTACGGGTGCGATGATGATGCCGATTGCCATAGCGTAGTTAGATAGTTTGGCGTTG
>CAMWNF010000139.1 GCA_947175535.1 uncultured Bacteroidales bacterium | reverse complement strand
GAAAACCTACTACAAAAGGATAGGCGGATATCTGTCTGACAACAGCGTCCCCCGATTTCCCCACCCTGAGGGAAGACAGCCTATTATAGGCCTCACCCGCTTCCCGCCAACACGCTGATTTCCCCGGATGTAGCGTCGCGACTGCCAGTGTAAGGCTGCTCCCTGGAGCAGCCGCCCCTCAGCCCTCAGCCCTCATCCGAAAACTCCGAGTTCTCCGCGTCCTCTGCGCGAGATTCTCCCTTTCAATCGTGCATTGGTTTGATAATCACTTCTTTCCGAACGTGTACCCAAACCCGAGCATAAGATTGTTGGGCAGATGGAAGTTACAGAGCTGATAGCCGACCTGCAGGAACGCACCCTGCCAGACGTAGGCTTTTAGCGCGAGTGTCTGATAAAATATGCGCGTGTCAGGACCTTTTGCTATGATGTTTCTGCCGAGACCAACGTTCACGCTGAAAATCGGTAGAGTCAGTTCTGCCCTTAGCGAAAGACCTGCCGCGAAGCCCTCTGAGAATGGAGGTCTATAGAATTTCAGGTCGTCGCCATACGTTCCCTCGACTCTGTAACCTTCAAGATTGGCACTCTCATCATATTGGAAATCAGCCGACATACCGGCTCTGAAATATCGGTTCAGGTCATACATAGCCGCGAAGTTTAGCCCTGCGACGCCAAACGACCCTTTCAGCAAGGTCGGTTCGTCCATACCGTCGATGCCTATGCGACGCCGGGTCGCTCCGTAAGCTGTCACGTCGTAGGAAAATCCTCTTTTGAATTTCTCGCGTGCTGCTACGACCGTCTTGTCGTCCTGGCGCTCGAAATAATATTGAGCACCGACCGTCACGCCGACAGTGTTGACTCCCGCGTTCGGCAGATGAGTGTTTCCGTTCGAATAATGGATAGCGTTGACGGTCGCTTTTAGACCCCAGTGCTCTGTCGCACGGCACACCACCGACAGTCCTACTCCGAGCATGGCGTTGACCTTCGACCCGATGGCATTGTTGACAATCTCCGATGTCGGGTCATATTTCGACCATCCTGCCGAAACGCCGAAGTTCCATTCGCCTTCTATCCATGCCCAGCCGTCGCCCATTATCTTCACTCTCTGATAGAGATAGATATTTGTCGGACGACCGAGAGAAGAGTGGGGAAGGATATTGTTGACGCTCACGCCTATGCCCTGTCTGACATTGGGATAAAGCCGTCCGTAGCGGCTGGCGGTGCTGAAACTGAACCCGGCGCGGACATCCGGTGCGACAATCACTTCATTACCCCCGTAGTTTTTCAGGAAACTGTTGGTCGGTATGATACGCGAAGTGTTGAGCGCAGCTTCGACAGAGAAATTCCCTATCGTCGGTCGTTTCGCTATACTGTCGTTTTCCGCGCCATATACCGCAGTACTGAATAGCAGCGATAAGATTATACTTCTGATAAGTTTCATTGCCGGGGTGTTGTAGATTCTCCTGATTCAATTTCTATTGTGTAGGCTGTCGGTGTGCTCAGTCGGCATACACCTTCGATTGTGCGGTCTTTGAGTCCGGCAACCGGACTGATTGCATCGATGGAGTAGTCGACGCCTAAGTGAAAGCCTTTGATGATGGCCCTTATCTTATACCATTTGTTTGCCTCAAGTCTGACGACGACATCTTCGTCATAGCGAAGCGGATTTGTATCGATGTGTTGTACCTTTGATGTATATGCCACCTTTTCGCCTGAAAGTTCTGGCTCTGACCAGTTGCCTTTATCAGTCAGCTTGATACCGTCGACCATAATCGGCTCACGTCCGAAAATGTTATCGCTAAGCTGCTTATCCCATGGTTGGAACTGTATCGCACTTTTGGCTACAATGTCTCCTTTCTTCTTCAGCGTATAGTCAAAATCGCTGTCTCCCACGGCTATCTGTGCGAGCGTTATGGTGTCGCAGCTTTCATACTCATGCCACATCTCGAGATTATAACTGATATCCTTGTGACCGAAACCGGGCTGAGGCAGTATGCGCACTCCACGTTCTACCGTTTCGTAGTTGACATCGATTTCGAGGTTCATGTAGATGGTGTCGGCAAAGAGATTGTAACCGGAGTTGATGATGAACTCCCCGCCGCGTGTGATGCTCATCTTTATGTCACATAATTCGTTTGCGATACTGAGCGATTGACCGTTTTCGTGAAGACTGAATTGCATGCCGCTGTCATCGATTGCCATTCCTCGTCCGTCAACCCATCTGAAGGCGGTAATCCATACACTCTTGATTGGTTGGTTTGCCTTGAATACTCCTTCTCCGCCTGTCCACTCGATTGTCTGAGTCATAGGCTCCACGGTCAATGGTTTGATGAAAACTTCGTGATTACAGCCCGTCAGCCACATTAGTAAGCAGATTGCTGATAATATATTAATCGGCTTTTTCATCTTGAAGCGCGTTTTATCATTTTTGAACATGCCATCACAGATATTGCAGTCACTATAGCCATTATGATTATGGCTGAAGCAATGACAAGAACATAGCTGTTTCCTGTTGCTCCGAAAGAGGAGAGTGCGTCTTGCCATATACGCGACACAATCAATGCAACCGCTATGGCTCCGATGGTCACGGTGCTGTTTATGATGATTACGAGGCGGTAGTAGAATTTACCCACCTGTCGCCGTGTGTAGCCCAGCAGAGTGAGATCTCTGATTTTGTCGCTGTTTTTCTGAACCAGCAGAAAAAGACTGAGCAGTAATATCATAACCGCCAGCGCGGCGATAACCGCACCGATTGCTCCCACTACCGTAGCTGCCAGTCCTGCCAGATAGATTGTCCGGTCAGATATTAGTTGGTCGTCCGATGATTCGATGTCGTTTTCTTCAAGCCATTCCGCTATAGCTGGGTCGCCCGGCGACGAAAGTTCGACTATCAGACGTGAAGGCTTCCGCTCGGATGTCGCTTTTCCGTAACGCTCGTTTGCCCAACTCATGAACGATTCAGGAACTGCTATTGTGTTAAGCCTTGACGAAAGACCGGCGATGCGGGCGGGAAATATGTCATAATGTCCGTTTCCGTAAACAGCTATTTGTATCGGCACCTGCCTGATGATTTCCTCGCTGAGCTGAGGCATCCCTCGCGAAGCCGCGAAACCGTAATTATAAAGCGCAAGATAGTCGCGCGGCACCAGCACCGGTATCTCTCCTTGAGATGGCTCGAACCGGAAATCCGTGAGGTCGATATCGATAAATTCGTCAGGAAGTGATTCGAAGAACAGAGCTGTCGAAAGACCGCGTCCCGCAAATTCGACCGATGCCGAAATATTGAAATCGGCAGAAGTGAATTCTCCCACACGTTTCGCCCACGGCTGTCGTTTCAGGTCTTCAATCTCTGCGCCGGAGAAGCTGTTTGCTGTCGACGTGCCGCCTCCGATAACCGAAAGCACCGAAACAGGTTTGGATAGTACGATATAGTCGCTTGACGCATTTTCTGTCGATTGTGCCGAACGTAAATCCGCATAAAAACACAGCGATACGAGTAGTATCGAAAGACCCGTCAGACATGCGACGCCATATGCGCCGAGTTGCCATTTGCTTATGTTTCTTCTCAGAAGGGTAATAATCATAACTTCAGATGTACTGTATCTTTGCCGGGAAGCAACAGATGGTTGCCTACCGATGTCGCGATGACGCCGGCGTTTTGTCTGGCGGCTGTCTCGCTGACGAGTTGAGCGGCAATCAGATTGTTGGCTTCATCGAGGTGGCTCACAGGTTCGTCAAGCAGAATGAAGTCGAACGGCTGACAAAGAGCGCGTATAAGCGCTACGCGCTGCATCTGTCCGATTGACAGTTGTGATGCCGGACGCTCTGCCCGGTCTGCGATGCCGAGACGTTCGAACATCCCCAGAATATCTTCTTCTGTAAAATGACCGGTCAGATTGTTCTTCAGCCTGACATTATCGATAGCCGAGAGTTCGCCGAACAGACGCAGTTCCTGTGGAAGCAGAGCGATATGCTGGCAGCGCAGTCCGCTTACTTCGTCTGCTGTCAGACTCCGCGCATCGCGTCCGTCATAGCTGATTTTTCCCCGGTAATCGTTACGGTTATGGTAGATGAAACTGCACATCGATGACTTGCCTGAGCCTGATGCGGCTTCTACGAGATAATGCTTTCCGCGTTCAAACGAAAAGTCGCGCAACCATATCTGAGAAGCCCCGACATCTTCACGGGTGAAGACATCGGGGATAACGTTTTCAAAAGTGATGCGCGACAGACGCTCTGATGTCAAGGACATTAAAAGCGGCTGATGAAGTTTACGAGAGTTTCTATCAGCTGACCGTCGGTATCAGTCAGAGTCAGATAGCCTTCACCCTTATCGGCGGTCGTTGTGCCGTAGAGCTTGATGCCGAAAGGACAGTTGACCAAAGCGAGCACAGGATGAGTCTTCTTCAGGTCAATTGAAATGTATGCTATCAGATTGTCAAGAGATGAATCTGATTTGAGTTTCGTGTCGGCGATATTGGCGTCTGTCGAAATTAGAGCGACATTTTCTTTGCCGGTGAAGTAGATTTTGAAATCGGGGAACTGAGCGACGGGTGAGATAGCAAACGTAGAATCTTCCTTCCATGCTTTCCAACTGTTTGAAAGGGTTGCTTCAAAGTCCGTTCCTTGAGCGAGTGCTGCCCAATCTGCAGCGGTGGCTTCAGCAGCTTCCTTATCATATTCGATTGCAAATATTCCCGATAAGTCGGTCGGCTTAGCTGTCGCGATAGAAGCGTTCTCATCAAACGATATGCCGGACACCATAGATTTAAGACACTTGAGCGTACTCTTGACAATGTTCTGATAGTCCTTGCCGAAACTACTCATTTCCTCCTGAGCATAGAGAGTGCCGAACATTTCAGTCCATGCATCAGGTATAGAGAAACCGAATGCTATCTGATGTTTTTTGATGAGGGCA
>CAMWNF010000138.1 GCA_947175535.1 uncultured Bacteroidales bacterium | reverse complement strand
TGCTTCCTGAAGCATCCACCAAAAAGGTCTCACGAAAATCCGCCGCGTAGCACATGGCTCGGCTTTAGCCGGGCGTGTGAGTTAGAGTATGGCAAGCATCGCGTAGTAGGCTTGCGGTTGTCTAACATTGACACTCCGCTGACGCGGAGCATTTGCAGCTACGCCGCCCAACATTTCGTCAATCATTTGTTTACATAAAAATAAATCGGGAATAATATTTATGTCTCGAAAATAATTCTTAAATTTACGGCGAATTAATGCGCATTAGTTCGAGACATTGTTAACAAGAGGCGTTATGTCTTCTGCTTGTACGGATAAAGCCTAGGAAACTTACATCCAAGTATATGCAAGAGAATGTCATGACAGTCTCCATGCCATAGGCGTGGAGCTGTTTTACCACATCTTCATATACAGGTTTTCCTAGCACCTATCCGTAAAGGCGTGGCATAGCAGCCCACGCCTCTTTTATATTCTATAAGTTAAGCCGCTTGGGGTTGCGTGCGGCAGCGAATATAAAATGAGAAGACTAAAATTTATCTTTCTTGCGTCTATTCTAATATTGAGCTGCTGGAGTATTGAAGCTCAGCAAAGAATTCAGTTGGCTCCCGGGATTACCCTTATCTCAGATGGTGCTTCGTCAGTTATTGAGGATGACAACAAGCAGTGCAGCATCAGCATCACTATTGCCCAGCAAAACATTGATCAAAGGAATGGTGAGAAGATGTATAAGGTCGCTTGTAAGGGTGTGACTAAAACCGTAGCAAAAAGCGGATTGAAAAAAGCAATCAGCATAGCTGTAAGCAGTGCCGGATTTCCTACTATCGCAAAATACGCATCGTCAGCATCGGGTTATATTTATGATGCAGTATGCGATTATTACGATGGAAAATACAACAATTAGATTCTATAACAATTTATACACAATTTAATTATGAAAAATAGTATTATCTTTTTTTGTGCCGTGCTTGCCGTAATGTTAGGCAGTTGTTCTTCGGCTCGAATCCCATCAAGTGTATGGTATAGTGTGACGCCATTTGCCATCAACGGAGAAAGCGGTTATAACGTCACCTCTCTTCATTTCTTGGATAAGGACATTGTGGTAATCAATGGAGCCGCTGTCGAAGGAGACACGCTTATCGCCCCCGCACAATTGATTGCAACCGGAACTTATAAGATTGACAAGAAACTGAAGGACGGATACACGATGTCGCTCAATGCCGAAACTGTTTTTAATGATTCCATTCATTTCAAAGGAGTGATCTGTGAAAAAGGAATTGCGTTGTCTCAACCTGGTAAAGAGGCGCTTATATTTAATTTATGCAAAAATTATAAAATTAGAAAGTAATCATGAAAATTAAATGTGCTTTATTAGGAATAGTTATCGCAGCTGTTCCAGCAACTGTATCAGCAAACATTTTAAAAGATTTATGGAATTCAGGTAAAGAATTGGTGAAAGAAGTTAAGGCATACGATGATAATTCTAGAGCCAGAGGCGGAACAGGCATTCTTTCGGAACGAGATAGAGCAAGGATGGATGCAGTTACATCATCTGGCATTGGAGGTGCGGCATTAGTGGGGGCAGCTGTCGCAACGTCCGTTTATGGTCAGGTAACGAAAAAGGATGTATCCTCAGCAACAGAGGTATTTGATAATGCCGTCACGAATTATAACAGCAATAATGACGTAATCGAAGAGAAGGGTTGGAATAGTACACCTAATAACTCATCAGCAATCAATGCTGTCTACAGTTTAGGTTCAGCAGCCCATGCAAAATCGAAAGAAAAAGACATAGAAAAGGCAAATGAGGCATTCATTGAGAATAACAGAATATATACCGATCCAGAGTCATCTTACTATGATCCGTATTTTTATGAGACACTAAAATATGATAATAACGGCAGGATAACTGGGAGAATGGATACCTACGACCGTATAAATACGATAAAGGAACTTAATAAAGGAAAAAATTCGGTTGAATGGGAAACTATATTCGAAAGAACTGCAGCTAAATATTCTGGACCAGATAGGGATTCTTATATCAAAGAGAATCGCGAGAAATTGGAAGAAGAGGCGTTTGCCGAGATGGCTCAGAGAAGAAAGGAGAATATGGAGAATTATTATGCAGGCATGTATAATGAACAGCAGCCAAAATACGAGGCTATGCAGGAACCGGTAGGAGAGCCAGCAGAACCCGCAGTCGAAATATCGCTCCCTACATCAATAATTATTTCAGGTTACGCATTAAATATTGTTGAAATGGATAAAGCAATGGAAGCACAGCTTGATGAAGCGTTCAATATCCTCTCTCAAAATCCGAATTATAACATTACCATCTTTGGCAATACCTGTGATTTGGGAAATGAGAGGATTAACAATCTAAAGGGTGAGCAACGAGCTGAAAATGCGAAGGAGTATCTCGTAAATAAGGGAATTCCCGAATCTAGAATCGCAGTAGTAAGCGAAGGTGCTTCCAAGCCCATGGTGGAAAATTCATCTGTTGAGAATCGCAAACTTAACCGAAGAATAGAAATAGTATTCAACAAATAAAAACGATATGAGATCATGAGAAAAAATGTTGTTTATGGATGGTTATTCGCAGCGGCGTTCTGTTTGATACCTACAATAGCCATGGCCCATGAAGTATGTAGAAGTTCTCAGGCAAAGGTATTTAAAGATATTACAATTGTAACGGCAGCCAATAATGATTTGCCCTCAGATGCGGAATCAAAAACTGTCTACCTAATTGTGGGTACTAATGCAGTTGTACCAAAAGATGCCTATTACAGCCCATCTGAAAAAAGGCTCTACATTAAAGAGAAAAAACATATGATGAGTTATAATGTCCAAGAGAATCCACAATATGGACAAGATTCGGCTAAGGGAAAATATAAATATCGTGCCAGCAATTACTTTTTTGATTTGTAAATAGGTATGCGCAGGTCATTGTTCGCTTTTCTTTTATTATCCCTAAGCATAAGCAGTTTTGCGGGATCTAAAAAGATAACAAAAGATGTCATAGCCTTTTGGTCGGACCGGACAGAACCAATTGAATATAATTCATATGCGGTGGAAATCAAGTTAAACGGTCCTATCGATTTTAATGTTACAGGAACTGTATATTTAGACGAGCAATCAAAGCCGATTTATATTGAGGCTGGAAAGACTCGCCAAACTATCTACTTCGACAATTTATCAAATCAAAGACGATACGATATTATTGTTAGATTAAACGAATGTACAAGTTTTCCTAAGACTGAAAATAAGGCGTTTATATCGAAAAAAGAGGTCAATTGACCTCTTTTACTATTTTGTCATTTTTTAGATTTCTGTTTGGTTCTCTTATTCGCTACATTGGATGTACTAATATAAACGTAACAATGTTTCAGTTCGTTAAGAATCTGCGGAGATAAACGCTTTCTAACCATGTCTTTGGCTTACTAAAGAACATCTCCCTACTGACGTGGTTGCGGTATGGTCTGCAATTGCAAAGATAGTTAAAATGAACAGAATATGGAAATAACAAGTGCCAAAACCAGTAAAATAATTATAGCGCAGGGCTTGACTTTATCCAAGCGTGTATGTTAGCTATGGCAAGCCTCGCGTAGTAGGCTTGCGGTTGGCTAACACTATATTATTAGGTTATTATTTTGTATTTATGGTACAATATATTGTTATTATAATATATTTGCGCTAATTTTGTAATACAAAATAATACACAAATGGATATAGCATTAAAAAAGAACCAGAGTTTTCGGCTTCCGGTTGAGTTAATCGAGAAGCTTAAAACGCTTGCAAAACGACAGAACCGCAGCCTTAACAACTATGTCGAGACATTGCTTCTTGACGCAGCTTATCACGAGCCTAATGCAATAACAATCAAGGCAATGGAAGAAGTCAAAAGTAATACAAAAGTTGACGACGGCCTAATACGATAAAACTTAACTTGGCGCACAAGACGCGCAAAGTGCGTCGATACAATAATAACATGGGGTCGCACGACCCCATGAAAGCTCAATCTAATCTAAAAGACCCGCGTAGCGGTGTCGCGAGGAAACTTCACACGACACCGCTTTCGCGGGTCTCATTTATATCAACAAAAGCATAGGGTCTCGCTTCGCTCCACCCTATGCTATTCTCTCCCGACACGCAGAGCGCGTCTTATAATTATATAGTCTTTGAATTATTCTCAGGATTTGTCGCGCATGAAGACGTTGATGGGGGTACCGGTGAAGTCCCAGTGCTCGCGTATCTTGTTTTCGAGATAGCGGCGGTAGGGTTCTTTGACCCACTGCGGTAGGTTGCAGAAGAAGATAAACGTCGGCACCTGCGCGCCCTTTAGCATGGTTATATATTTGATTTTAATATATTTGCCCTTGTTACTTGGCGGCGGATATGCGGCGATGTCCTCCTGCAGGACAGTGTTGAGCTGCGAGGTCGGCACGGTACGTTTACGGTTTTCGTAGACATGGACAGCCGTTTCGACAACCTTATAGATGCGCTGCTTTGTGAGCGCCGAAGTGAAGATAATCGGGAAGTCGACAAAAGGCGCGAAACGGTCGCGAATAGCGGCTTCGTAGTGCTTGATGGCGGTCTGCGACTTGTCTTCGACGAGGTCCCATTTGTTCACGACCACCACGAGACCTTTCTTATTCTTCTGAATCAGAGAGAAGATGTTGACATCCTGCGTCTCTATGCCGCGCGTGGCGTCAATCATCAGGATGCAGACATCTGACGATTCAATCGCACGGATTGAACGGATGACCGAGTAGTACTCGATATCCTCGTTGACCTTGTTTTTCTTTCTGATGCCGGCTGTATCGACCAGATAGAAGTCGAAGCCGAATTTGTCGTAACGCGTGTAAATCGAGTCGCGGGTTGTGCCGGCGATATCGGTCACGATGTGACGGTCTTCGCCGATAAACGCGTTGATAAGCGATGATTTGCCGGCATTAGGACGACCGACTAT
>CAMWNF010000137.1 GCA_947175535.1 uncultured Bacteroidales bacterium | reverse complement strand
TGTCGCTTCGACCGTCATACGGTTCATCGTCAGCGTGCCGGTCTTGTCGGTGCAGATGACGGTAGTCGCCCCCATAGTCTCGCACGCATGAAGCTTTCTGACGAGATTGTTCGACGCAAGCATACGTCGCATACTGAGTGCCAGGCTGAGAGTCACGCTCATCGGCAGACCTTCCGGAACCGATACCACTATCAGCGTGATAGCCAGCATTATGGTAGTCAGAGAGTAGTCGATTGCCTCGAGCGGAGTCGATGCACCCCAGTTGAATATCACGCAACGCCCCACGACAATCAGCGCGCCGACGATATAGCTCATGCGCGCAATCAGCTTTCCGAGTTTCTCGAATTGCAGAGTCAGCGGCGTCTTTACGCCGGTTTCTATCTGAGCGGCTTCGTAGACTTTGCCATACTGGGTGGCATCGCCGACTGCCGTCACCTCCATCACGCCGCGACCTTCGATGACGGTCGAGCCTTTAAGCACCATATCGCTCGCATAGGTGGCGTCCGGGTCACGGTCTTCTTCGCGGTGCGACTTGCCGACTTGCGGCTCGCCCGTGAGCGAACTTTCGTTGACAAGCAGGTCGAGCGACTCTATCAGCCGCCCGTCCGCAACAATCTCGTCGCCCTGTTCGAGCAGCACGATGTCGCCGACCACGACCTCACGGCGCGGTATCTGGGTGACACCACCGTCGCGGCGCACTTTGACAAGCAAATCGTCATTTACCTGGTTGAGTATCTCGAACTTACGGTCGGCGCTCACTTCGAGCCAGAAGCCGATGAGCGTTGCCAGCGCGATAGCGCAGAATATTCCTAACGGCTCAAGAAAAGTCGAGATGCCCTTCACTCCGACGACATATTCGTAGACCGATATGCCGACCGACAGCAGCAACGCGACTAAAAGCACCCTTATCAGCGGGTCGGCGAAGCATCCGAGAAATTTCCGCCAAAGCGACGGTCGTGGCGGAGGTGTAAGTACGTTTTCGCCGTGTTTTCGGCGCGATTCTTCGACCTGCGAGGGTGTCAAACCGGGATATTCTGCTGAAATATTCATGTTTTTGGTGTAAAAGTCAACTGTTTGCCTTTGCGGCTATCATCTATAACACCACGGTCGTAGACAAGGTTTCCGTTGACCCATGTCCTGACGACTTTGTATCCGAGCTTTTCACCGTCGAGTGGCGTCCAGCCGCAGAGACTCAGCGCGTCGCTGTCTGTGATTTCTACCGGCTTTTCTGCCTTTTCGACAAGCACAAGGTCGGCGAAATTTCCTTCGGCGATGTCGCCGCGACGGTCTAAGCCGAACAACTCGGCGGGATTGTGAGACATGACGCGCGCGACTGTCTGAGGCTCAAACAAATCGAGCATCGTCGGAAGCGAGAACTGCACCATCGGCGCGCCGCTGACGGCTCTGAACAGTGAGCCTTCCTTTTCTGAAAGAAGATGGGGCGCATGGTCGGTCGCTGCTATGTCGATTGTGCCGTCGGCGACGGCTTTGCGCAGCGCTTCGCGGTCGGCAGCCGACTTGACCGACGGGTTCATTTTTATCCGCGCTCCTTTGCGCGCGTAGTCATCTTCAGTCCACAGAAGATGATGCGGCGACACCTCTGCTGTTATTTTCTTGTCAACTATCGGTTTGCCGCTGTCGAGCAGGGCGAGTTCGGCGGCTGTCGTCAGGTGGGCGACGTGGAGCCGCGTCCCGTAGCGTCGTGCAAGTTCGACGGCATGGCTGGTAGCTTTCAGACACGCTTCTGCAGGGCGCATGCGCGAGTGGAGGCTGACAGGAGCGTTCTCGCCGTATTCAGCCTCGATTTCGGCTCGGGCGGCGCGGATTGTAGCCTCGTCTTCGGCGTGGACAGAGATTATCGCCGGAGCGGCTTCAAACAGACGGCATAGAGCCTGTTCGCGGTCGACGAGCATGTTGCCCGTCGACGACCCCATGAATAGTTTGATGCCGGGTATTTTCGTGTAGTCGGTGGCGAGAAGTTCATCGAGATTGTCGTTTGTCGCGCCGATAAAAAACGCATAGTTGGCGAGCGATGTCCGCGCTGCGATTTCGGCTTTTTCGTCGAGAGCTTCGCGCGTGACGGTCTGAGGCACGGTGTTCGGCATGTCGAAGTATGAAGTAACGCCTCCCGCCACAGCCGCGCGGCTCTCCGACACTATCGTCGCCTTGCGCGTCAGACCCGGTTCGCGGAAATGCACGTGGCAGTCTATCGCCCCCGCCATAAGCATTGCGCCTTTGGCGTCGACCGTTTTGCGGGCGGCTGCCATATCTTCAGCCGACGGTTTTCCGTCGCCGACTTTCGCTATCAGACCGTCGGAGCCGATTGCCACAAAACCGCGTGACACCCTTTCGGGTGTCACTACGTCTGCGTTATATATCAGTGTTTCAATCATCGTTTATAGTTTTTGAACAGGCTGTTCCATTTCAGTCTGACCACTCCGAAAACCGCCTCACCGAAGATGCCGCCGTTCATTTTGCTGACGCCGAGCACACGGTTCACGAAAATAATCGGCACTTCGACAATCTTGAAGCCGAATTTGTAGGCGGTGAACTTCATTTCAATCTGGAATGCATATCCCTTGAACTTGATTGCGTCGAGGTCCATCGCTTCGAGCACACGGCGGCGGTAGCAGACAAAGCCGGCGGTTGTGTCGTGGATTTTCATGCCCGTGATTATGCGGACATATTTCGAAGCGAAGTACGACATCAGCACACGCCCGATGGGCCAGTTGACGACGTTGACCCCCGACACATAGCGCGACCCGATTGCAACGTCGGCTCCTTCGCGCGCCGTAGCGTCATAGAGCTTCATCAGGTCGGCGGGATTGTGGGAGAAGTCGGCGTCCATCTCGCAGATATAGTCATAGCCGCGTTCGAGCGCCCATTTGAAGCCTGCGATATATGCCGTTCCGAGACCGAGCTTGCCCGCGCGTTCGACGATATGGACGCGACCGGGATATTCCGTCATCTTGGCTTTGACAATGGCAGCCGTCCCGTCGGGCGAATTATCGTCGATAACGAGCACATCGAAGCTGTGCGGCAGGGCGAGAACCGCGTCGATTATCGCCGACGCGTTCTCACGCTCGTTATACATCGGTATGATTACAAGTGTATCGCTGTGTAGCTGATTTTCTGACATTGCCTTAGCCGGTGGATGGTTTTTAGATTACGTCGTCTTCGACTGTTTCGAGTTCGTCGGCGACGGGAGCTTCGTCTGTGTCGCTTGTGGCGGCTTCGAGTTTCTTCATGATGGAGAAGATAAACGCTGCCGACAGTAGACATAGACCGATGAGGATGACCCAGAGCAGAGCCACGTTGATTTTATCCCAGAGCATGGCGGGAATGGCGGTCAGGAAGTTACCGATTGCCGTTGCGCCGAACCAGCAGCCCATCATCGCGCCTTTGTATTTGGGAGGAGCGACTTTCGAAACAAACGAGATGCCCATAGGCGAAAGCAGAAGTTCCGCGAATGTCAGCACGAGATATGTACCCATCAGCCAGTTGGGGCTTACCAGAGTCGAAGCTTGACCTTCGGCGGGAGCGATGCCCAGACCGATTGAACCGATTGCCATAACGCCGAAGCCGAGACCTGCAACGAGCATACCGTAGCCAATTTTACGCGGAGCCGAGGGGTCTTTCTGCTTCTTGCCGAGCCATGAGAAGAGCGCAACCGAGAACGGCGTGAGCGCTACGACATAGAACGGATTGAACTGCTGGAAGATCTGAGGCTGGAGGCCGGTGACGGGGTCGGGAGTTGTGTCATAGAAGAAGTAGAGAGCGACGAGAGCGGCGGCGAGTATGACGCCCGAAATGACTTTCGAACCCGTCTTTTTGCTCTGGATGAGGTTGAACGTTGCATAGACGCCGACAACGATTGTGGCGAGAGCCCAGACGTTGAACGCGATGCGGGTCCAGCCGCCGCACGAAGGCGTTGTGAACGCTTCCGCGAATTTAGTGAGTGTCAAGCCGTTCTGGTGGAACACCATCCAGAAGAAGATAACCACTGTGAACACCAGCAGGAGGGCTGTGATGCGGCTCTTGGTCTGCTCTTTGGTGAGTTCTTTGACGGGAGCGCCTGCGGCTGTTGTGCCTGCCGCCTTCTGGTCTGTGGCGGCAGCGTAGGTTTTCTTGCCTAACTTATAGATGATGAACGACAGCACCATCGAACCGCAAGCCACTGCGAACGCATAGCTGTAGCCGGTCGAGATGGTCGCCATATAGGTCTTGCACCATGTCATCAGGTCGGCGGGCGATTTTGCAAATTCATTGAGCATGGCGAGTTTGTCGGGGTCGATTGCGTCGCCTGCGATGAATTTGTTGCAGAGACCCGGTATAGCGGGGTCGTAGACGAGGTCCTGAGCGGCGAGAGCGACTTTACAAAGGGCTTCAGTCACCGACGGAGCGAACATCGCGCCGATGTTGATTGCCATGTAGAACAGCGAGAACGCCACGTCGCGCTTGCTGCTGTAACGAGGGTCGTTGTAGAGGTCGCCGACCATAACCTGCAGGTTGCCCTTGAACAGACCTGTGCCGCAGGAGATGAGCAGCAGCGCCAGCAGCATTATGTAGAAAGCCGGTGAAGCGAATGCCGACCCTTCGGGCATCGAAGTCGGGATTGCCATGACGAGGTAGCCGAGAAACATTACGACGATACCGAGCGTAACGGTCTTCTGGAAATTCCATTTATCGGCGATTGCGCCGCCGACCATCGGCATGAAATAGACTAATGCGAGGAATGTTGAGTAGATTAGGCCTGCAGTCGCCGTCGGCAACGCGAATTTAGCCTGAAGGAAGAGCAGGAGGATGGCGAGCATGGTGTAGTAACCGAAGCGTTCGCCCGTATTAGCTAATGCCAACACATATAAGCCCTTAGGTTGGTTTTTGAACATAATGCAGGAATTATTTTAAGATTTATATTTTGCACATGACGATTCAAGCCGCTAAGATACTAAAATAAATCGTAACGCGCAA
>CAMWNF010000136.1 GCA_947175535.1 uncultured Bacteroidales bacterium | reverse complement strand
AACAACCAGAACCGTCAGGGTGGTTATAATAACCAGAACCGTCAGGGCGGTTATAACAATCAGAATCGTCAGGGTGGCTACAACAACCAGAACCGTCGTTACAATAATCAGAACAATAACGGTTTCCCCGGTCGTGGCAAAAGCTTTACTCCTCGCCCCAAGCGCATAGAGTATGAGATGCCGATACCCGACCCAAACGAACAAATCCGTCTGAATAAATTCATGAGTAATGCTGGCATCTGCTCTCGCCGTGAGGCTGATGAATTCATCCAGCAGGGTCTCGTGAAAGTCAACGGTCAGGTCGTTACGGAACTCGGTACAAAAATCAGCCACAGCGACGTTGTCGAATATGATGAAAAGGTTGTCGCTCTTGAAAGCAAGTGCTATATCCTTCTCAACAAGCCGAAAGACTGCGTTACCACAAGCGATGACCCCAACGGCAGAACAACAGTGATGGATCTCGTGAAGGGTGCTTGCAACGAACGCATCTATCCGGTAGGTCGACTCGACCGAAACACGACAGGTGTGCTCCTGCTCACCAACGACGGTGACCTCGCTTCGAAACTCACTCACCCGAAGTATGTGAAGAAAAAAATCTATCACGTATGGTGTGACCGCGACATCGCTGAAGAAGATATGCAGCGTATTGCCGACGGTATCGAACTTGAAGACGGTCCTATCCACGCCGACGCTATCAGTTATGCGACAGAAACAGACCGCAATCAGGCAGGTATCGAAATTCATTCGGGTCGCAACCGAATTGTACGCCGCATATTTGAATCACTTGGTTATCATGTAACTAAACTCGACCGCGTTTACTTCGCCGGACTTACAAAGAAGAATCTCCCCCGCGGTCGTTGGCGCTATCTCACTCAGGAAGAAGTTAACTTCTTGAAAATGGGTTCTTTTGAATAATATAACAGTACGATAGACAATGAAACGGACAAAAATAGTCGATATATTCAACCCCGAACTTATCGGAAGTGAAGTTTGTGTCAAAGGATGGGTTCGCACCCGTCGTGGCAATAAATATGTTCAGTTCGTGGCTCTTAACGACGGCTCGACAATCAAGAACATTCAGATTGTGTTCGACATGAATAATTTCACAGACGAGCAGCTCAAACCTATTACTACAGGGGCGTCGATATGTGTCGAAGGTATTCTTGTAGAGTCTATGGGTAAAGGACAGACTTGCGAAATTCAGGCTAAGAAACTCGAAGTATACGGTACTGCCGACCCGGAGACATATCCCCTTCAGAAAAAAGGTCATACTCTCGAGTTCCTTCGTGAGAAAGCCCATCTTCGTCCCCGCACCAATACATTCGGAGCAATTCTGCGCGTACGCAGTGCGTTGGCTTACGCAATCCACAAATTTTTCCAGGAGAAAGGCTTCTTCTATCTGAACACTCCGCTTATCACAGCAAGCGATTGCGAGGGAGCCGGTGCGATGTTTCAGGTTACCACTTTGCCTCTCAGCGACCTCCCTAAAACAGAGGACGGAGCTGTCGATTATGCTCAGGATTTCTTCGGGAAGCCGACGGCTCTGACCGTCAGCGGTCAGCTTGAAGGCGAACTCGGAGCAACCGCCCTCGGAGCGATTTATACCTTCGGTCCGACATTCCGCGCCGAGAACTCCAACACCCCGCGTCACTTGTCGGAATTCTGGATGATAGAGCCCGAAATGGCGTTCTATGACATCGCCGACAATATGGACCTTGCCGAAGAGTTTGTTAAATATTGCATCCGCTATGCTCTCGACCATTGCCGCGACGACATAGAGTTCCTTGCCGAACACTTTGACAAAGACCTTATCAATCGTCTCGAGTTTGTGCTCCACAACGATTTCGTGCGCCTGACCTATACTGAGGGCGTTAAGATACTTGAAGAGTCCGGTAAGAAGTTCGAATTCCCCGTCAGCTGGGGCATCGACCTCCAGAGCGAACACGAACGCTATCTTGTTGAAGAGCATTTCAAGAAACCCGTTATCCTCACTGACTATCCCAAGGATATCAAGGCTTTCTATATGAAGCAGAATGAAGATGGCAAGACTGTACGCGCAATGGATGTGCTCTTCCCCAACATCGGTGAGATTATCGGCGGTTCAGAACGCGAAGCTGACTATGACAAATTGCTTAAACGTATCGAGGAACTCAACATCCCGATGAAGGATATGTGGTGGTATCTCGACACCCGTCGTTTCGGTACAGTGCCTCATAGTGGTTTCGGTCTCGGTTTCGAACGACTTGTTCTATTTGTGACCGGCATGACCAACATCCGCGACGTCATTCCTTTCCCCCGCACCCCGAACAACGCAGAATTTTAATCATTCCCATACCATAATAAAAAACAGCCGGCATCATAAGGACGCCGGCTGTTTTCTATCTGATAGTGAATTCGCTTTTGGTCTTTTAAGAAATATTCTTATCTTTGCAAGATATTATTGGCAATGCATTAATGGATAATAGAATAACATATTGGGTCGAAATGTCGGATTATGATTTCGATACTGCAGTTGCTATGCTTGCAACCAAACGTTATTTGTATGTCGGATTTATGTGTCATCAGGCTATAGAGAAACTTTTGAAAGCATATTGGTCGATGGTTTTGCCGGACCCTCCATTAAAAATTCATACTTTGTCAAGACTTGCTGAAAAAACGGAGATTGATAAAGAAATGACTGAAGCCCAATTGGATATTATTGATACTCTTGAACCTTTGAATATTGAGACTCGTTATCCCTCTTATAAAGAGCGACTGATGAAAAGTCTTAATTATGAAAAATGTAGACAGATAATTCACGATACTGACGAATTGAGAAAATGGATAAAGAACAGGCTATAAAATTAGCGCGGCAGTATAAAGAGATTATTGCCGGGCGGTTACCGCTAAAGGCTGTTTATCTGTATGGGTCGTACAGTAATGGGACTAATAGGATTGACAGTGATATAGATATTGCAGTTATTGTGGATAGTCTAAAGGTTGATTATTTTGAGGACACGACCTTATTGTGGAAACTCAAGAGGCGAATAAGTAATTTTATAGAACCTGTACTTTTGACGGAAGACCATAGTAATCCATTGTATGCAGCTGTTGTTAAAACAGGTATAATGATTTGATGTAATTGATGATAACAAAACAGCCGGCGTTAAAAAAACGCCGGCTGTTTTTGTTATGCTATGTATCGCTTAAAGTAGGTCTTGGAGGAACGGAATTAGTTCGGATGCTGATTTTTCCGATTGTGCGCGAGAGGGGTGGAAGTCTGCGCCATAACCGAGTTCGCCCGTGCAGGGAGAGAAGTTGAAGCGATAAACGCCATCGCGACCTTCTGCCACTCTGTCAAGCGACTCATTGATAGTCTCAAGCCATTTGCCGTTGAGCATCGGTCCGTTGAGCACAACGATTTTGGCAGCAGGGTGCAGCTCTCTCAGGTGGTCGAGAAATTCGTTATATTTTGCCTCAAACAGCGAGGCATCGAAAAGTTCGAGCGACGTGTCGTTAGTGCCGAGATTGATGCAGATGATGTCCGGGTCGAACGACGAGTGATCCCAGTCATAGTCTGCCGTGTAGAACAGCGTGCGGTCATATAGGTCGGGGATGCGGTTGCCCGGAGTCCCTTCGATTGGTCCGCCATAGCTGCGATACATGCCGATGCCCGATTTCGCCACTACGTTGAAATCGGCATTCAGAGCGCGGGCAGTGAGATAGGTGTAGCTCAGTGTATGGTTCTCGTTGTCGTAGCTGAAGCGTACTTGTCCGCTGTCAGCTTCCGTGCCGTAACCGCATGTTATTGAGTTGCCGATGAATTCGATTTTCAATTCCGGACGTTTCGGGGCAGGAAGCAATTTCGCATCGGGACCGTAGATAGTGAAGCCGTAGATTGCCGGCTGCTTCTCGTGACCTTCGATGGCATAGACGATACGCGCCGAATGTTCACCCTTTGAAAGCGAGTCGGCAAGCATAATCGTCGACACCGAGTCGGCAAAATTGATTTTCACCGGTGCGTTGCTGTCGATTTCGACCATGAAATATCCGCTGCCGGCTTTTGCATGCATGGCGAGAGCCGACCCTTCGAAGTTGAACATTGCCGTCACACCGGGATAATTGAACACGGCGACAGTATCGTCCCAATGTATGCGCCCCATGTAGAGGATGTCGGGGTTCGACGCTTTGACATTGATGTCGCCTTCGTGCGAACAGCTTGAGCAGACACAACTTGCGGCTGCCGTGAAGACAACCGCAAGTATCAGTAATATTTTTTTCATAGACAATCGCGAAGATTATGCTTGAGTCTGAGTCTGAAGGGGAGCGGGAACGTTGTAAACACGCGCTGCGAGCTCCTGGTCGAGCATATAGAGTGCGAGACCGTCATCGCCGATGAGTTTCAGGCGGTCAATCATGTTTTTTGCAGTTTCCTCTTCCTCAACCTGCTCGGAAACGAACCAGTCGAGTTTGCCGCGTGTTGCGTAGTCATGCTCTGCTTCTGCAAGAGCATAGAGATTGTTAATCAGTGCGGTAACTTTTTCTTCATGAGCGAGAGTAGCTTCGAATGCGGCGAGAGGTGAAGCCCATTCTGTCGGCACAGCATCGATAGCTTTCAGCACAACGCGTCCGCCACGCTGCACGAGATAGTTGATGAAGATTTCAGCGTGAGCCTGCTCTTCCTTGAACTGAATGCGGAACCAGTTTGCGATGCCTGAGCGACCGTCAGCCTCAAACTGCATTGCCATTGAGAGGTAGAGATATGCCGACCAGAATTCAGCGTTTATCTGCGCGTTGATTGCGTCTTCGATTTTTCTGTTAATCATAATGTCGTGTTTTGTTAGTTGATGTTGCTACAAAAGTACGTTTTTTAATTGTGATACGCTAAAAAATAATTAACTTTGCGTCATAAAAGTTTATCCGACCTGCGGTAATAGCTCAGTTGGTAGAGCATCAGCTTCCCAAGCTGAGGGTCGCGAGTTCGAGCCTCGTTTACCGCTC
>CAMWNF010000135.1 GCA_947175535.1 uncultured Bacteroidales bacterium | reverse complement strand
CCGGGGGCATTTCGCCTTTCGGCTCAATGTCCCCGGTTATGGTTTGGGATGCCCTT
Source organism: uncultured Bacteroidales bacterium (assembly GCA_947175535.1). Classification (GTDB taxonomy): domain Bacteria; phylum Bacteroidota; class Bacteroidia; order Bacteroidales; family Muribaculaceae; genus CAG-873. The sequence goes on along the minus strand of CAMWNF010000135.1, from coordinate 4,928 downwards.
ACGGGCATCTCCCGAAGGGTGGTTTTTGGCGGTCGCGACAGGTCGCGAACCCTACTTTTTTGGCGGCGCGATTATTGTTGGACGGCTTCTCCCGGTGCGGTCGCAAAGATTATTTCAAAGTTGAAATCCACAAAGCCAGTTCCGCTGTCCACATCGGGAAGTAGACAAAGCCTTTCGCGAAACCCCAGCCATGATCGCCCGTCGGGTAGATATGCATAGCCGCCGGCACGCCGTTGGCAACCAACGCCGAATAATAATCGAGCGAATTGGCAACCGGGACAATCGAATCGTCGCTCGAATGAGTTATAAAGGCCGGTGGAGTGTCGGCTGTTACCTGTAAATGGTTGTTATACAGCTGTTGCATCTCGGCTGTCGGATTTTCGCCAAGCAGACGCTGAGCCGTGCCGGCATGAGTTGTCGGACCGCTCACTGCAATCACCGGATAGAATAGTATCTGAAAATCAGGTCGGGTAATAGAATCTGCGTAGTGCGTGGCAGCCATCGAGGCAAGATGACCTCCTGCGGAAAAGCCCTGGACCCCGACGAGCGAGGACGGGAAACGGTCGCGAAGCAGCCTCATCGACTGATGCACATCGCTGAGTGGCACTTCGGGATGACCATAGGGCATACGATACTGCAGCACGGCTACGTCCACGCCCTGATCGTTATACCAAGGCACGAAGCTGTAGCCCTCGTTCTGCACACCCAAATGACGGTAACCTCCTCCGGGACACATCAGCACGACTTTACCAACAGGATTTTCCGCAGGGAATATGTGAAGCAGGGGTTCGGATACAGCGTTCCACTCGATTGAGTCCTCAAGCGAAACGGTTGTGAAATTGCTGTTGGGTGCACCGTCTTCCCATACCTTCACAACGATTTCGTTTGACGGAACAAATTCGACAGGCATGCCGCCGCGGGCTGACAATGCGCAGCCCGCGGCAAGAATTGCCAATATAGTCGTATGTTTCATCTACAGATGACTATTTTTCAATTTCAAAACCGACTTTCGAACGTATATCGGCTGATGATGCACCGATTATAGCCTCGAATTTACCAGGTTCGACAACCCATTCGTGAGCCTTGTCATCGAAGAATGCCAAAGCGTCGCGACCTATCTCAAACGTTACGTTTTCGGTCTGCCCGGGAGCAAGGCGCACTTTGGAGAAGCCTTTAAGCTCTTTAACCGGACGGGGAAGCGACGATTTCAGATCGGAAATATAAAGCTGGACGATTTCACTGCCTTCGCGATCACCTGTGTTGGTAACGGGAATGGTAACCGTGAAAATATCGTCGGCAGAACCTTTCTTTTTATCAATTGCAGCCTTACCATATTCAAAAGTGGTGTATGACAGACCGTGACCGAATGGGAACGTCGGTTTGAGCTTGTTTTTGTCGATGAAACGGTAGCCTACATAAATATCATCGTTATAATACATATCGATGATGTCGCCTTCGACGGGGTCATGACGCGGTGTACCGGGATAATCTCCGAGCTTATGCGCACCGCACTGGTCGAGTGTCGCATAATAAGTGTAAGGCATCTTGCCGCTGGGGTTGACGTCGCCGGCAAGTATGCCTGCAAGCGTGTTGCCTGTCTCATTACCGAGATACCAGCCCTGCACGACAGCCTTCACCTTGTCGAGCCAAGGCATAGCAACCCCTGTGCCACTAATGTTGACAACGACAATGTTGGGGTTGACATCGGCGAGCTCAGAAATCAGTTCGTTCTGACCGTATGGCAAATCGAGGGTCTCACGGTCGGTGCCTTCCGAGTCCTGAAAATACATTTTGTTAAGACCGCCGAAGAAGAGCACCATATCAGCGTCTTTTGCCGCGTTGAGCGCATCGGCTTTGAGCTGTTCGGGTGTGCGGGGATCACGGAGGTCCTGTTTTGTCCACACATTATTATAATGTGTGACAGTGTCGCCGACATAACCGCGTTCGTAGATAATCTCCACGTCATCGCCGAAGCGTTTCTGCAGGCCTTCGAGGGGATGAATCTCATACTGTGCTTTCAAAGAAGACGAACCACCGCCGACGGTCATACGCTTGATGGCGTTTTCGCCGATAACGGCAATCTTCCTGACTTTGTCGGTTGCAATAGGAAGTGTCTTGTTTTCATTTTTCAGAAGAACAACACCCTCTTCGCCGATTTCGCGGCACGCCTGATGATGGGCGGCAGAGTTTATCGAGCCCCATGGACGGTTACGGTTCATCGCTGTTCGCATGGTCAGGCGCAGCACGCGACGCACTTTATCGTTGAGCTGCTCTTCGCTATATATGCCGTCGCGGACACCGTTATAATAGTTGTTCGCCAACCAATATTTGTCATATGAATTGCCCGGACCTGTCAGACCGTCTGTTCCTGTTCCGAATTCCATGTCGAGACCACCTTCGACTGCCTGTTTGGTGTCATGAACAGCACCCCAGTCTGATATGACAACGCCGTCCCAATCCCATTCACCTTTAAGGATTTCGTTGACAAGACGTTGGTTGTAAGTGGCGTGTTGACCGTTGACGAGATTATAGCCGCCCATAAGGCTCCATGCACCGGCATCGACAGTTGCAGCCTTGAATGCAGGAAGGTAGATTTCGTAAAGCGCGCGGTCGCCGACAATCGAATTGGTCGTATAACGGTTCGCCTCATTGTTGTTGAGTGCGAAGTGCTTGACACACACCGCAACGCCGTTTGACTGCACGCCGCGGACATAATCCGCGCCCATGACAGAAGCCAGATAGGGGTCTTCGCCGAGATATTCGAAGTTTCTGCCGCACAATGGTGTACGATATATATTCACACCGGGTCCGAGGAGAACGCTTTTATTTCTGTAGCGGGCTTCCTCGCCAATGCTTTTTCCGTAGAGCTTTGCCATTTCAGGATTCCAGGTTGCGGCAAGACAAGTAAGAGAAGGGAAAGCCGTGCAGGAGTCATTGGTCCAACCTGCCTGGTCCCACTCGTCCCAAAGTACCTCGGGACGCACGCCCATAGGACCGTCATCGGTCCAGAGCTCTGGAATGCCAAGCGATGGAACGCCGGGCGCACTGAATTTGGACTGAGCATGCAGCAACGCAATCTTCTCTTTAAGCGTCATGCGTGAAATCGCGTCATCGATGCGCTCTTCAATCGGCTTTGAGTCGTCAAGATAGACAGGCGTATCTGCAAATACGCTGACTCCTGTCGAAAATGCAAGAGCTAACAGAAATGTGGATTTTATTTTCATGTTGAATATGTTAAGTAATTAATATTATTTCTCAATGGGAATTATCGAGACAGCATAGCCTCCACCTGCAGCGACCGGCAATTTCAGTTTGGTTCGCGAGTCGACGGTTTTAGTTTCAATCACATAATCCTGCGGGTTATTACGGTAATGGGCGTTTTTGCCATCGTGATAAATCGTCGCCTTGTATTTCTTACCTTTAGGCAGAAACGAAAAATCGAGTGCCGATGTGCGAGGCCGCTCTCCGGATGTGGAGCCGACAAACCATTCATCTTTTCCTTTTGCCTTACGTGCCACGGTGACATATTCCATCGGCTCGGCTTCAAGATAGACACTGCGCTCCCAGTCGAGAGGAACATCCTTTATGAACTGAAACGCATCCATAAAACGCTCGTAGGTTTCAGGCAAATCTGCTGCCATCTGCAAAGGTGATGACATTGTCACATACAAGGCAAGCTGATTGGCAAGAGTCGTGTTGACCCACGCCGAAGAATTAGGATTGTATTTTGACAAATCGTTTTCAAAAAGTCCCGGGGTATAATCCATCGGTCCGCCGATAAGTCGTGTAAAAGGCAACACGGAAGTATGACCCGGCTTAATGCCGCTGAATGCGTGATATTCCGAACCTCTCGCTGATTCATTGCTGACAAGATTAGGCCATGTCCGGCAAATTCCTGTCGGGCGCACGGCTTCATGAGCATTGTAGAGGATATGATAGTCGGCTGCTTTTTCAAGCACATGCTGATAATGATTGACCATCTGCTGACCGTAATGATGCTCGCCACGCGGCATCACGTCATAGATATATCCGCCCTTTACCGCTTCATAATTATTGTCGACCATGAATTGGAAAGCCTTGTCGAGATTACGCTCGTAGTCAGTGACCGCACTGGCTGTTTCGTGGTGCATGATTAATTTCACACCTTTCGACGCCGCATAGCTGCGCAATGAGTCTAAATCAAAGTCGGGGTATGCCTTTGTAAAATCGAAAATCCGGTTCTTGCGTGTCGCTGTATCTTCCCAACCCTCGTTCCAGCCTTCGACCAGAACTCCGTCAAAACCATGCTGAGCGGCAAAATCGATATAACGCATCGCGTTTGCTGTCGTAGCAGCATGACGACCGTTGGATTTCAGTTTGGAATAGTCCGTTTCGCCAATCACGACATCAGTAATGTCGTCAGTATAGTTCCATGAAGTCTTTCCGGTAATCATTTCCCACCACACACCTATATACTTAACCGGATGAATCCACGATGTATCTTCTATTTTGCAAGGCTCGTTGAGATTAAGAGTAATACGCGAGGCAAGAATGTCGCGGGCATCGTCGCCGACAATTATAGTGCGCCATGGAGTAACCGTACCGGTCTGCATCAATGCTTTGTCGCCGTTGCCGTAAGGAGTAAGAGCGGCATTGAATGTCAGTGTCTCTTCATCCAGGTCAAGGCACAATGCCGGATAATCGTAGAGGGCAGCTTCGTGAATATTGACATACAAACCGTTGTCATATTTCAATTGTAAAGCAGTCTGCACGCCGGTCGGAGACGAAGGAGTCGGCGATACGGGACCTCCGATATGCGCTTCATCCATTTTCGAACGTATCTCGGAAAGACGCGAGCGGGTGTAATTGAACTCCTGCGAATCAAAATCGCCGGGTATCCAGAATGCTGTGGCATCCGCAGGTGTAGCGAACTGTGGAGGTTCGTCGGT
>CAMWNF010000134.1 GCA_947175535.1 uncultured Bacteroidales bacterium | reverse complement strand
AGGGGTTTCTCGCGACCCCATGCTATTATCTCATGACACGCTACGCGCGTCTCGCATTATTTCCCAATACATTGTCAGATGTAAATTTAGACTATTCTTTGTTATTCTGCTTATTTTAGCTATCTTTGCGAGGCAGACCGATTTGCAGTGCCCCGGTGCGGGGTATGCGGGTCGGGAACTATGTGAGGATACGCCTTGCGGCGTGTCAGCAGACATATTAGAAAGCGTTTATCCGCGCTGATTCTTGACAACCAGAAATTCTCGCAAAATTTCCGTCTAAGTCAAGGGTTGAGCAACGATAGATGCCCTTGGTGTATAAGATTATGCCGGCTGCCGGTCGCCCGTGAGGGCAGCTGACAGTGCGGTCGCTTATATATACCTGCGTAGGGCTTCTGCGTTGCCGTCCGACTTAGACAAGGCAATGCGAGAAGCCTCTGGTTGTAGGACGGTAAGATACAGATTCCTACGCTTTTTAGTTTTACATATTGCGCCGACGAGAGGAAGACCGAGGCGACCGAAAAAATATGGCAGAAAAATACATTGCCCGGCTATCGTCATGATTAAAATTTATCCTGCAAATAAAATCTCACGCCGAGCCGCAGAGACCGCCGAGAATGTTGTAGGGTTGCAACCGCCGAACAACCGCTCCAAAATAGTAGTGTCGCGACCTGTCGCGACTGCTTCTTTGGCTATATTCGGGTGCGGTCGCGACAGGTCGCGACCCTACAGAAATTCTTTCTCTACGCCCTCCGTGTGAGATAACTGTGCATTGTGCATCGTGCATTGTGAATTACATAATCCAACTAAATATTAATTAACTAATCCAATCTTATTTTATGAAAAAACTTTTATTTTCCCTTTTGGGAGTCCTTATCGCACTCCCATCTGTTGCACGAGACTTCGAATATGAATATGAAGGGCAGACGCTTAAATACACTGTCATCGACGAAGATGCCAAGACAGTGCGTACAAAGGAAGGTGATGGGGGGCTTAATCCGGGAAATAAAATTTCCGGGGATTTGATAATTCCTTCCGAAGTTAAGAATGGCGACAACATTTACACAGTTACTGAAATAGGCGGATGGTCTTTTCAAGACTGTAGTGGTTTAGTTTCGGTTTACATTCCCAGCTCAGTCACCACTATAGGTGATTGTGCATTCGATGGTTGTACAAGCCTTAGAGGCGATTTGATTATCTCCGACTATGTTACCCAGATTGGTATGTGGGCTTTTAATAGTTGTAAATTGACTTCTGTGATAATTGGCAACTCTGTCACCAATATCAGGTATAATGCTTTTAAGTCCTGCCGCTACCTGACTTCGGTCGTAATCGGGAAATCGGTTGAAATTATAGATAGCCACGCTTTCGATGACTGCACCGGTTTGATCAAATCGGCTTATCCTAATACAATTAGCAATCCGTTTAGTAGAGGAATTTGCATTAGTTATCCTGCCAAAGGTGCGATAATAGAGGACGGATTAGTTTATGGTCCGGACAAATCAGCCATATATTTTGCCCCCTATACACTTAAAGGCGAGTTTGCGATCCCCCAATCGGTTGAAAATATCGGCGAGAGGGCATTCTCCCGCTGCCGCTCCCTAACTTCAGTCGTAATCGGGAACGCTATCGAAACAATAGGTAGTTGGGCTTTCAATGACTGCAGCAGCCTTGAAAAAGCCGAATTTGCAAGTGTCGAACACCTCTGCAATATTAAATTTGCAGATAGTTCTGCAAATCCGCTTTACTATGCTCACCACCTCTATATTAACGGCGAGGAGATAACAGACGTCATTATTCCTGAATCAGTTACAGCTATTGGTAACTCATCTTTTGTTGGCTGCAGCGGTCTGACTTCGGTTGTAATCGGAAACGCTATCGAAACAATAGGTAGTCGAGCTTTTGATGGCTGCAACGGTCTGATTAAATCGGCTTATCCCAATACAATCAGCAATCCTTTTAGCAAAGGAACTTGCATCAAATATCCCGCCGAAGGCGCGATAATTGAAGACGGCTTCGTTTATGGTCCGGATAAATCAGCCATATATTTCGCTCCTTTGACCATTGACGAATGTACTATACCGGCTTCTGTCAATAACTTTGGAGTGAACGCTTTTTATGGTTGCGATAAACTGAATACACTAACCGTTGAAGACTCAGAAACAGCCATATCCTTCCCCAAAGATGTATTTAATGGTATTCCTATGGAAACCCTTTATATGGGACGTGATTGGACTTATACAGAGGACGCAGCCATATCGACAAGTCTTAAATCGGTGTCGTTGGGAACCAATGTGAAATCAATACCGGCATACGCATTCAATAATTGCAAAGAGCTTACGGCAATTGAACTCCCTAATTTTGTTCAAACTATCGGCTCGTCTGCTTTCTCCGGCTGCACCGGTATGACTTCGGTTGAAATTCCCAACTCTGTCAAAACTATCGGCTCGTCTGCTTTCTACGGTTGCACCGAATTAACTTCGATGGCTATCCCCGATGGCGTTAAATATATCGGCGCTTCTGCTTTCGGCGGCTGCACCGGTCTAACTTCGGTTAAAATCGGTAGTTTAGTCGAGACAATTGGCTCGACTGCATTCTCCGGCTGCAGCAAATTAGCTTCAGTAGAAATTCCTGTTGCAGTAAAATCTATCGGCGCATCTGCTTTCTCGGGATGCAACGGTTTGACATCAGTTAAAGCGTCATGGGATAAACCGCTTGCCATTTCTGAAGACGTATTCAGTGAGGATACTTACACTAATGCTATGCTCGATATTCCTGAAAATACGATAGTTGACTATTTGGCACAAACCGATACTTGGGGCAAATTCTCTAATCTGTCGATCGACGACACGGCGACAAAAGTTTTCTCTGACGATGTATTCAAGTACCGCCTTATCGAGAATCCTGACAATCGCGAGGCTGTCCTGATTAATGGCGATTACAGCTCCATGACCGAAGCTAATATTCCCTATCGCTTCACTGACGAAAGCGATTCCACTAACCCTGTGCGCTATAACGTCACCGCCATAGGCCCGAACGCATTCAAAGGGTGCACGAAACTCAAGGCTGTCAATATCAATTCACGAGCTACGCTTACATCAATCGGAGAAAGCGCGTTCGATGGTTGCACGGGTCTGACATCGTTCACGATGCCCGCTGAGTTGACCGATATCAAAGCTTCTGCGTTCTATAACTGCACCGGACTGACCGAGATTAAGCTCAATGACAAACTCACCACCATCGGAGAAAGCGCGTTCTATAACTGTAAGTCATTGGCATCTATCTCAATCCCGGAATCCGTTACTAATATAAGCGAGGATGCATTCTCAGATAACAGCGGTTTGAAATATGCCGAGTTTGCAAGTATCGAAGCATTGTGTAATATAAAGTTCACAGGTAATGTGGCAGCCAATCCGCTTTTCTATGCCGGTCATCTATATATTGCCGGAGAGGAAGTTACTGAAATTACAATACCCGAAAGCGTAAAAACTTAGACTGTGCTTTTGTCGGAGCAAAATATCTGACATCGGTTACTTTCCACAATAACCTTGACGAGATAGGTTTCGCAACTTTTTACCTATGTTCTGGTCTTACTTCGGTTGAAATACCGGCATCGGTCAAAACGATAGGAAGCTATGCTTTCTCCGGCTGCGAGGGTCTGACTTCCGTTGAAATTCCGAACTCGGTTAACTCTATTAAAGCTTCGGCTTTTGCAGATTGTCCTGCACTAACGTCTTTCAAACTCCTTGAGGGAGAAAACAACATTGTTCTCGGTAGCCGCATATTAAGTGGTTCTCCTGTCACGGAGCTTTCAATCGGACGTCCGTTCAACGAAGGCTATTTCAGAGGCAGCAGCATCACTTCGCTCTCTATCGGCGGTGCGCTGACCGAAATCGGAGCGTCGGAATTCAAAGGCTGCCGCAAGCTCACGACCCTTAATCTCGGACTCGGTCTGACCGCTATCGGCGACGAAGCTTTCAGCGGCTGCAATCTGAGCGAAGTGACTGTTTCACCGGCAGTTGAGACTATCGGAGCATCGGCTTTCGCGGGTAACAGCAAACTCAGCAACATTACGATGGGCTATCAGGTGAAGACTATAGGCGAAAAGGCTTTTGACGGCGCACCCGCCCAAACGGTCAGCATCACCGCTCAGGTGCCCCCGACAGCACCCAACAACACATTCAGTTCTTACACGGGCAAGCTCTGGCTTCAGGACCCGGGCGACGAGTCGGTGATGCTCGCTTACTTAGACGCTTACACCTGCTGGGACCGCTTCGAAAGCTATGCACTTATCGCGCCTGAAAAGGTCGTTTGCGATGTCGCTTCGTTCAACGGCAAACCGGGCGATACATTCACGCTGTCGCCGAAGTTCACCCCTGAGAACACGACTCTGAAGAAGGTGTTCTGGCGCTCGACCAACCCCGACATCGCGACTGTCGACGCTGACGGCGTAGTCACTCTGCGCGGCGGCAAGGAAGTCGCTTCGCGCGCGGCAGAGAGCTGTCAGATCATCGGTGAAACGCTCTATGCCGACGTTCCCGCAATCGAAGTCGCTGTCAGCAACGCAGGCGGCAGCGGCGCGACCGGTCCCGGCGATGAACCCGGCACAGGCGACGACGATGACCCGAACACGTCAGGCATCAACGAAATCGACTATCAGGCGGACTATGAGGTTTATAACCTCGGCGGTGTGAAAGTCGGCAACAGTGTCGAAGGTCTTGAACACGGTTTCTACATCGTCCGTCAGGGCGCGACAGCCAAGAAAATCGCAATTAAATAAGTGTAATATAATAATTTTCCTTAGAATGAAGGACGGGGCTTCGTGAGAAGCTTCGTCTTTTTTTAATGCACGAAGCTCTCCGCGGAGAATCTCGCGCAGAGTTTTTTTTGAGGGGGACGGAATCTCGCGCGGAGGGCGCAGAGGACGCGGAGAGGAAATTTTTTGGAGTGGTAGCTGAGATCGCTATTTTAGCTTAGATAGGCGCAGGGGCGTTAGGCTAATGGGACTAATTGGGCTAATGGGCGGTGATGTTCGACATCTACGATGCCG
>CAMWNF010000133.1 GCA_947175535.1 uncultured Bacteroidales bacterium | reverse complement strand
TAGATTTTAAGGTTTTTAGCAAGTGCGGCAGTCGTGAGACCGCCGCACTTGTGTTATTTATGTTTATACGCAAAAAATAACCTTATGATTGAAGCGTGAAGAGAGGAGCGGAGAAAGTTCCACCGGCGTAGGTGAAGCCTTCGAATGTGAAGTCGGGGATAGCGTCCGGCGAAGTAAGCATGTTACTTACGATGTAGCGGGTCATTGCTCCGCGGCACATTTTTGCATACACGACTATCGTGCGTAATTTTCCTCCTTTTTCGACCTTGAACGTAGGTGAAATGACGGTCAGTTCTTTTGTTATTCTTTTCCAATCAAACAGTCGGCGCATTTCATCGCTCGCGAGATTGACAAGTATGCCATCATCCGCTTTGGTTCGTCGTATGAGTTCGTCGGTCAGACGAGGCTGCCAATATTCGAAGATTGAGATTCCACCTATGCACGGCAATGTGACATCGCCTTCGAGGCGATAGGGGTTGATTGCGTCGAGCGGACGAAGCAGACCGTAGATAAAAGAACAGATATTAATATGGTTATCGGCGAATTTGAGTTGAGTGGCAGATAGAGAGGCAGCATCAATTTTCTTGAAAACGATTCCGTCGTATCGCGCGATAGCTGCGCGTCGCGTCGATGAGTCGAAAAAGTCGTTGTAGCGACGTCGGGCAGATATGGCTATCTCTTTGTTTATGTGAAGCATATCTATGAGTTCCCGGACATCGTAATTACAAAGACATGCAGCAATATTATCTGCTTCAGACTGAAACACAGGGGCGTGACATCCTTCTAACGGACACTCTGAAGGCTTGTCAAGCATCAGTTTGGCAGGAGCGAGAAGTATCTGCATAACAGTATGAATTTAGTCGAAATTTTTCATAACCGCCGACATCTTTTCGGCTATAGCATCGTTAGCAAGGTTGCCTATGCTGCCGATATGAGTATGATGGACACTGCGGGTGGGATGATATGTGCCGTCAGCTACAGCGTGACCGACCGCGCGGTAAGCTTCTCGGAATGGAGTGCCATCGAGAACCATGCGGTTGACATCCTCGACCGTGAAAAGATAGTCGTAGCGCGGGTCCGAGATAATGTCAGGGTTTATGCGGACGTGGGCGAGCATGAAATCACACATGTCAAGACATTCAATAAGTGTGGAGGTAGCGGGGAATGTTATATCCTTTAGCAGCTGTAAATCACGGTTGTATCCAAGCGGAAGGTTGGCAGTCAGTAAGGCTATTTCGTTAGGAATGGATTGCAGACGGTTGCATTTGCCTCGCATTATCTCGAAAACATCGGGATTCTTCTTGTGTGGCATGATACTCGAGCCTGTGGTGAGTTCGTCAGGAAATGAAATGAAGCCGAAATTCTGGCACATGAACGTGCAGACATCCATCGCCAGTCTGCCGAGTGTCGAAGCAATAGCTGAAACGGCAAAAGCCACGGCTCTTTCGGTCTTTCCGCGACTCATCTGCGCAGCTACAACATTATAATGAAGGTCGGCAAAACCGAGTAGTTCTGTCGTTTTTCTACGGTCAAGCGGGAACGACGAGCCATACCCGGCGGCTGACCCGAGGGGATTTTGATTGGTTATGTCAAAAGCAGCCTGAAGCACTCTCATATCGTCGACAAGCGACTCGGCATAAGCTCCGAACCATAGACCGAACGATGAAGGCATCGCAACCTGTAGATGTGTATATCCGGGCATCAGCACATCCTTATGTTTTTCGCTGAGCGACTGCAAACGAGAGAACAGGCGATTGACGGCTTGTGCGATATTGCGCAGTTCATCACGCATGAACAGTTTGAGGTCGACAAGAACCTGATCGTTGCGTGAACGTCCGGAATGGATTTTCTTGCCGGTATCACCGAGACGCTCTGTCAGCATGAATTCTATCTGAGAGTGGATGTCCTCGACGCCCGGTTCGATAGTGAAATCTCCGTTGTCGATTATATCCAATATGTCTGCAAGGGCATTAAGGAGAATGTTTAGCTCGTCGCTTTGCAGGAGTCCTATTGATTCGAGCATGCGGATATGTGCCATCGAGCCTATGACATCATAGCGTGCCAGTCGGAGATCAAGCTCTCGGTCGTTACCTACGGTAAATTCTTCAATCATTTTATCGGGCTCGAAGCCCTTGCTCCATAATTTCATAATGAGAGGATTAATTGTTGGTAGAAATCAATCGCGCGAACGATTTCGTCTTCAAATATGTATTCGTCGGCGGTGTGGCTTCGCGCGGAGTCGCCGGGCCCTATTTTCAACGCCGGAATTCCATTTAGCAGAGCTCGGTCTGACATGGTCGGCGATATGAATTTTTCTGCTCCGAGCGCGACAGCAGCACGTACGAGCGGATGGTTTTCTGCAATTACGGAAGCAGACAGGCGAGTGCTGCGTGGGACAACGACCGAACTGAGACGCGATGCGATGATGGCGGCAACCTCTTCGTTGGTGTATGCATCTGTCGTGCGCACGTCTGCTACGAAAGTGCAGCGGTCTGGAACGACGTTATGTTGTGTACCTGCTGAAATCTGGGTGACACTGATTTTTATATCACCCAAAACGGGAGATACTTTTTCAAAACGGAAATCACGTAGAAGTCCGATATCTTCGATGGCGCGGTAAATAGCGTTTACGCCTTCGTTGCGTGCGGCGTGACCGCTGACACCTTTGGCGGTACAGTCGAGCACCATCAACCCTCGTTCTGCAACTGCGGCATTAAGTCCGGTCGGTTCACCGACAATCGCCATGTCGATTTTCAATCCACGTTGGCGGAAATCGTTCAGAAGTAGTTCAATGCCATCATGACCACTTACCTCTTCTTCTGCGGTTATTGCCAATATGAGATTTACGCGTGGCGTTCTTCCGTTCAGAGATAAGAATGTTTCGGACAATGATACGACAGAGCCGCCGGCATCATTACTGCCAAGACCATAGATTTTTCCATCACGGTGTAATGGAGTGAAAGGGTCGATTGTATAGGTCGCTGCGGGACGGACTGTATCGTGGTGGGAGTTAAGAAGGAGTGTGGGAAGTGACGGATTATATCCGTCGGCAATTGCCCATACGTTGTTTTTTAAGCGGAGCGGACTGACACCGGCTTCTTTGAGAAAGGTTTCGATAATATCAGCTGTAGCCGCTTCGTCCCGCGAGATGGATGGCGTAGCGATAAGACTGTCGAGTAGAGAGATTGCCCGCTTGCTCATTTTGTTATAGTCGTGCCGGAATCGGCGAGAAGGTCTGCCGATGATTTGATTGTTACACTATTGACACCCTCTGAAATAGCTTTGAAGGCGTTGTCGACCTTTGGCAGCATTCCTCCGCTGATTGTCCCGTCTGATTTAAGAGCGGAATAGTTTTCGGATGAAATGCTTCGGATGACCGAATTATCATCATTTATGTCGGCGAGTACTCCGCCTTTTTCAAAGCAGAAAGTCAGTGATGTCAGTCCGATACGCGAACATGCAACGGCAACGGCAGATGCAACGGAATCGGCATTACAATTAAGCAATTCACCACAGCCGTCGTGGTTTATGGCACATAATACAGGTGTAAGCCCATTGTACAAAAGCATTGAGATGAAACGGTGATTGACTCCGTCGGCATGTATGTCGCCAACAAAACCATAGTCGACCGGAACGGCAGGACGTCGGCACGCTCTTATGACATTGCCGTCAGCCCCGCTGAGTCCGATAGCATCGCATCCTTCTGCCTGGAGCATTGCGACAATACGTTTATTAATCATGCCGGCATATACCATTGTGACAACGTCGAGAGTGGCGCGGTCAGTGACTCTGCGACCGTCAATCATCTGAGTTTCGATGCCGAGTCTGCCACTCAGACGGGTAGCCTCTTTGCCTCCGCCGTGAATAAGGATTTTTCTTCCAGGGATAGTAGCAAAGTCTTTAACGAATGATTGCAAGGCTTCAGGGTTGTCAATGACATTCCCTCCTATCTTAATGACTTTTATTTCTGGGCTCATAAACTCTCAAGCATACGTTTTAACACAGTCTGAGCCGAAATCTCGCGGTTGGCAGCTTCGGGGATTACGATACTGCGCTCCGATTCTATAACTTCGTCAGTCACAATCATATTACGGCGCACTGGCAGACAGTGCATGAAGCGGGCGTTATCGGTGAGTTTCATTATATCTGAGTCGACGGTCCATTTGCGGTCGGTCGATATTACTTTGCCGTAGTTGGGGTCAGCGTAAGCGGACCAGTTCTTGGCATATACGAAGTGCGCACCGTCAAAAGCCTTTTCTCGGTCGTATTCGACTTTTGCCCGTCCGACAAACTGCGGGTCGAGTTCGTACCCTTCAGGATGGGTGATTACTAATTCATAGTCTGTGCGGTTAATCCATTCTGCGAATGAGTTTGGCACTGCCTGAGGCAGCGCGCGGGGATGGGGTGCCCATGTCATCACAATCTTGGGGCGTTCGACAGTCTTGAATTCCTCGATTGTGATAAGGTCCGCAAAGCTCTGCAAAGGGTGGCGTGTCGCCGCCTCCATGCTGAATACCGAGCGACCGGAATATTTGATGAACTGCTCGATTATGCGTTCTTCGTAGTCTTCAGCTTTATCCTTAAGTCCTGCGAAAGAGCGTACCCCGATGATGTCGCAGTAACAACCCATAACTGGAATAGCCTCGAGAAGATGCTCAGGCTTGTCTCCATCCATAATTACGCCACGCTCTGTCTCGAGTTTCCATGCTCCCTGGTTGACATCAAGAACGATTACATTCATTCCGAGGTTCATCGCGGCTTTCTGAGTGCTGAGACGGGTGCGGAGACTCGAATTAAAAAAAATCATCAGCAAAGTCTTGTGACGACCGAGCGAGTCGAATGCAAAGCGGTTTTTCTTTATTTCGATAGCTTCGTCGACTGCTTTGCGGATATCACCAATGTCAGCGGCGCAAGTGAATTTTTTCATGCTTTGGCAGTAAGTAATTTATTAAATTCGATAAGGAAATGGTCAGCCTGAGCTTTGTCAAGGCAGAGAGCCGGTAGAAGACGAACTGTCGAAGCGCCTGCACCGCCTGTGAAGATATGATGTTCGAACAGTAGCCGGCGACGCATTTCCGAGCCGGAACCATCTATTTCGACACCAATCATAAGGCC
>CAMWNF010000132.1 GCA_947175535.1 uncultured Bacteroidales bacterium | reverse complement strand
TATTTGTACTATTGGTATTTCTTCCTGTTTTTATTCGCCGTTTGATGACCAATATTCGTTGCAAATATAGTAGTTGAACTCCAGCGTATAGCTTGATTCCGTCGGCAGCCCACTATTTAGTCCGGGGTGGAATTTGGGAAGCATACGCGCTACACGCAGTGCCTCGGCATCAAGTGCTTTCCCGGAGCTTTTAACTATTCGGGCATCTTTTACAACTCCGTCTTTGGCGATGGTGAGTTGCACTACGGCATCCATGTCAAGGACACCGTCTTTGTAGGCTGTTTCAGGGAAACTGATGTTTTTATTGATGAAAGCCATCAGTTGGTCTTTTCCACCGGGATAGTTGGGGGCGGTTTCTGTCGTGATGAATGGCACGGCATCCGCCGCATCTGCCTTTTCCGTAACCACCACATCGGAATTTCTTTCTGTCACGCGAATGGAGGAATCGGATTTTTCGCTAATTTTGTAGCGCAGATCATCCACCGGCGTAGCGGCAGATACTTCGTTGATTACTGCTGACACCGCTGGGGTGGCCAGACCGATTAACGCGAGTGCCATTGCAGGCACTATGACAAAGGCACGCATACGGGCTTTGCCAGTTTGTTTGCTTGATAACATCATAGTTATACGTTTTTTAAGTGAACTGTGATTTAGACAGTTGGAAAGAGTTGCGAACCTTGCTCCAACTGTCTTTTTTATTAGAAACATCTGATACTCCTCTCGTTTGACACCCGATGCAAGCACACGGCTATCCGCTTCATATTCGTGAAGGGTGTGAAGCTCATTTCGTAAAAGCCATATAGCCGGACAATACCAAGTGATAATAATCGCTGCCTGTATAAAAAGTAAGTCAATCCAATGGCGACATTTGATATGCGCATTCTCGTGTCTGAGTATCATGGGACCGAACTCATACCAGTCACGTCTGGGCATCATAACATACCCGCACCATGCAAACGGAGCAACGCTATTGTGGCGATGAAGTATAATGCGGCTGCCATCCTGTACTATATGCTCACCTTTGAAAATAAACAGCATCAGTCTTGCCAAAGAAACAAGGAAATAGAGAATCATCACAATAACCCCTATAAGGTAAAACGTAACTATATAATCCCATATCGGAGTAATTCCCTCTGATACCGTATTGGCTATATAGGCAATTTCGACCGTATTAAAAGCAATCTCAATATTATCCTCAACAATATCCGCTATCCAGAAAGGATTAAGGATAAAGATAGGGGAAACGAAGGCAAGCATTATGCAGAATAACAAGAATATCCTGTTGAATCGGAAACATCCGATATTGGCAAGGGCGCATTTGTACACCGCCCATACTACAATCAGAAGGGTGCTTGCCAATAGTGAATATGCCAAAAATATGCCTGCCATTTTTATTTTTGTTTTACTTTAGATATTTGCAAAATCATTTCTTTTGCTTCTTCATCACTATATTCCTCGCTTTTAATCAGGAAGTTTACGACATTTTGAATGGAATTATCGAAATATCGTTTTATCACACTTTTCAGATTGTGAGCGCAATATTCATCCCGCTCTATTATGGGGAAATATACAAAACCGAAACTTTCAGCCCTATGATTGAGATAGCCTTTCTGTTCAAGGAATTTTACAAAAGTTGCCACCGTTGTCCGACTTGGACGCGGCTCATAGTGCAGGTCAAGGAGTTCTCTAACCGAAAGACACCCTCTTTCCCAAAAGAAGTTCATCACTTCTTCCTCTCGTTCTGTAAGCGGTTTCATACCTGTTACTATTTGGTCTAATTGCATTAGACTGTTTAATAATACAAAAGTAGTCTAAAATATTTAGACTACAAAATAATATGGCAGAAAAAAATGGATTATGTATGCGGATAGTGGAGAAAACCGAATGGCCTTCCCCACATTTCCATACGTTTACGCTCTTTACTTGTCAACATAAAGTCCGACGCGATTTCCAACAGGATCAGATATGATGGCAAAGTAGCCCCAGCCTTCCGCTTGTATCTTTGTCTTAGGGGTAACGAGAGTTGCGCCGTTGTCCAGAGCTGTTTTCACGTCGGAGTCCAAGTCTTTTGCTTGGAGATACACCAATACCCCTCCAGTGGAAGGAGCGAAGCCGGGGAATGAAGGCGCAGAAGAGATTGAGCATACGCTCTTGCCGTCTTTCATCAGACACGCCATTTTCTCGTCGCCGAACTCTGACACCTCCAGCGTTTCGCCGAAAAGTGCCTGATAGAATGACACCGATTTCTCGAAGTCATTGGTTGGAATTTCAAAAAATGCAATCATACTTTTTATTATTTTGATTAGTACGCTGCAAAGTTACGGCGATACAGAAAAATGGGATAGTAAAAAACAGACAATCCAAATCAACAGATAGATTTACTCTGCATTTCCGGATTTATAACTTGTCTGTAATTTATCGCTGAACGATTCTCTGAAAGCAATGCGCAAACCGTTCATAAAAGATTCGTTTATATAGATTGAGGATGTAGGACAGTTGTCTGCGCACAACCGGCATTGGATACAATTATTCTCATTAACCGGGAGTACCTTACCTTCATAATCAAATATGTGCATTGGACATATATTGATACATTTTTTACAATGTACGCAGGTAGTGGTATTTAGAAACACCACTTTGTTACCGATAACTATATCTGATTCTATACGTCGCAACGCAATACCGCCCGAATATTCCGTGACAGGCATTTTTCTTACATCTGTCAGCGGGTGCAGTTTCCACCGTATTTTTTCCGCAAACAGTCGAGCCTTGAATAAATCCCGTTCATCAGGACGGGATTTATTATAGCCATCCATGACGACCCACGGGCCGGTACGGTCAAAACCTCGACATGAAAACTCTCCGACTATTTTGCCTCCTTTTCGTTCTATTATTTTTCTGAGTGGCTTATGATATGCGCCTAAGAAAGGACGGCAACGAGTGGAAAATACAAATATATTTTTACCCTTGAGATTAAGCCCTGATACATATCTCTGAAGCTGAATGTCGTGAGCTGCAAAGTTAATAGCGGATCCAAATCCGATTAAGTCATAATCAGACAGACATATCTGTAGGGCATTATCTATTGGAATAAGCTCGGCAGATAAAGCATCCGACATAGATCGGGCGATTCTCAACGTATTGCCCTTGTATGATGAACGGTAGAATATTATTGATTTCATCTTGAAACGGATATTATTGTTTCCGGTGTTCCGGGGCCTCCGTTTATACCCTTATAGCCCACAAACATCCGAGTATCTGGATTAAAATAATAATCACAGCTCCAGAACGCAGACATAAAGCCGGTAAGTCCGACCTCAATTCTTACAGAGCTATTGCCGTCAAACTTCTCAAGTCCTTTATTAGTTGCCGACATCGTATATAACTTCATATTGTCGGGGCGAAAACACTCATACTCCACAGATTTAGCATTTTTCAATGTAAGAGCTGCGTTGTATGCAATGTTTTGATACCACGGTTTCCCTTTACTTTTTATCGTTTTAGAGATCCGCTTACCATTCAAGAAGCCAGAAATGCTATAAGTTCCATTGTTTAATGTTACGGTTAAATCTGTTGTTGTAGAAGCATTGACCATCTTCCAGCTCTCAGTCTTGTACCCGTGTCCTATTACATATTCATGCTTTTCATTATCTTGAAATGTATTCAAATATACTTTACCGCCCTTACGTTCCTCAGAGTATTTTATTGTTTTCGTTGTCTTACCGCAAGTTGAGGTATAATGCCGTTCTTGTGCCATTGCAAGAGTTGAAAGGCATACTATTACTGCTGTGATAACGATTTGTTTCATATTTATCCGAAGTACTTGCATTTCCTTCTCATAATGAAAAATAGTCAGAGAAAGGAGAATTATATTTGATATAATCTGTCGGAGTATAGCCTGAGAATAGCTTGAACTCTTTAATCATGTGAGATTGGTCTGTAAATCCACAATCATAAGAAAGTTGTGCAAACCCAATTTCAGGATTGTGCTGCATTGCCGATAATATGCGTTGAAGCCTTACTATACGCATAAACTCCTTTGGCGTTGTTCCTACATTTTCTGAAAAAACTCGACAGAATTGCTTTTCACTCAGACATGAAATATCAGCAAGCGTTTTGATATTACCCTGTCTTGAATTGTTTATGTAACGGATTACTTCTGCAAGCCGAGGCAAATGGTACGACGTTTCATGAATCAACCGTTTGCATAAATAGGATTCAATCAAATCAATGCAGACATCCTGATCTTCGCAGTCTTCAATCTTTTTTGCAAGATCAAGCAGTGCCATGTCTTCAATATCGGACAACGCAACGTTTCTGTCACGGAGGATATTGACGGGCATACCGAAAAACATCTTTGTCGTATGAGGCTGGAATACGACAACAATCATCTCGATATTTCCTGTCGCGATTATCTCTGAATATCCGCTTTCCTGACCGCAAATAAAACTGCGGGGCTGTAATTCTTGACGGTTGATAATCCGCAATCTTTCGCCACGATGGAATACAAGGGATGCACAACCCATAGGCAACGTGCGCTGTGATACGCTGCCTGACGATGAAGACTGTAATATCCAATAATATCGGATAAATGGCTTCAGAATATCAGATGGTTGTATAACTCTGAAAGTTTGCATCTAACAAAATTATGGCGAAATATCCTGCCGTGATAGTAAAAAACGGACAAATTCAATCAACCGAAAATTCCTGTGAATGATAGTTGCTGTAAAAGCGTCCGGAAATTGCAGTGAATTTAAGCACACAATAGTCAGGATCGGTGACACCTTCCGGATAATATTCCGTATCTCCGTCACGCCAAATCATTTCCTTGCTTTGGGCATCTGTCAGCACTTCCATTGTTCCGCGAAGCATTGCACCTCTGAAAAAGCGGTTGTCACAGAAATATACACAGGCTTTGTTGTCAGAGAGGTATTGACGCACACGCATCGAGGATGTGTTTGTTGTGAAGTAGAATACTTTTATACCTTCTCTTTTCCGAGGCTGGAGCATAGCCTTGACATTCGGGAATCCTTGCTCGTCAACAGAACCGATGAAGGCGGTTTTTAATTTGTCAGCCATATTGCCGACTGTTTGTTCCGGATTTCGCCTGTCTCTTATACACAAATGAAGCTGCCGACGATCTTACGCGTGTAGAT
>CAMWNF010000131.1 GCA_947175535.1 uncultured Bacteroidales bacterium | reverse complement strand
AGACCCGCAAAGCGTGGTCGCGTGAAATTCCTCACGACACCCCTTCGCGGGTCTCATGTTTGACTATCTTAGATTAATGCTTGTGCTTTTTGTGGTGCTTTTGCTTCTTGGCTTTCTTCCAATCAGGAGCATTCTTACAATACATCGTATCGTGCTTTAGGGCTTTGAGCACAATCGGTTCCATCACGTCATAACCTGCGCGGTTAGGATGCAGACGGTCGAAAGTAAATTCAGGATTAAGAGCTCCCTCAGGAGTGGTCAGAGCAGAATAATAATCGACATAAGTAATGCCGTTTTTTGCTGCGTAATCACTCAGCAAGGTATTGAGGGTGACAACATGAGTTGCTGTATTAATCACACTTGGATTCCAGGGAATTGTGTCAGTCGGCAGACAGGACGCTATCAGCGGACGTATGCCGTGCTGCTGTGCAAGTTCAACCATTGAAAATATATTTTCGGCGATATGCTGCGCATCCATCGGGCCCTGATTGCCGGCAATATCATTGACTCCGGCAAGGATTACGACTGCCTGCGGCTTTAAGTCAATGACGTCGGAATAGAAGCGGCAGAGCATCTGACCGGTCACCTGTCCCGAGATACCACGACAGGCGAAGTTATTGTCTGTGAAAAATTCCGGATGATGGTCATCCCATCCGTCAGTGATGGAGTTACCCATGAACACAACTTCCGGAGCCTGTGTCAGTTCGGCATTGGCAGCCGCGTAGCGTGGATGGTTTGCCCAGTCGGCAGCCTGAGCGGATGCGATTACCGAAACTGCCGTTACAGCAGCCAGTGTCAGAAAAAGTTTCTTCATAATTAATCAGTTAAAAAGTAAATGTTATATAAACGCACCCCGACCGTATACACTTGTGGGGCGGGTGAAGATTATGCTTAGGGCTACGGCGACTGCTAAGAGCCAGGGATAATACAGATATGGCCAAGGATCGCCGGGTGACAATCCGGCAAGTTCCACCGCCAATAGTGTCTGAGCTCCGTAGGGTATCAGACACTGCATGATACATGAGCAGGTATCAAGCAGACTGGCGGTACGCGCTCCGCTTATGCCGTAATGGTCAGCGATTTTCTTTGCGAGCGAACCGACTGTGATAATCGCTACGGTGTTGTTAGCGGTACATATATTTACGGTGGCAACAAGTGCTGCGATGGACGCCTTCGCACCTCTCGCGCCGTGAATTTTCCGGGTCATCTGTTCAAGCAGGAAATTAATCCCGCCTGTCGCCTTGATAATACCCAACATACCGGCAGACAGAAGCGTGATAATTATTAAATCGCCCATTGAATCAATGCCGGCACCCATGTATCCGGCGAGGTCAAGCAATCCATATCCTTCCGAGGCACAAGCAATCAGGCATGCTGTCAGACAGCCTGACACAAGAACGACGGTTACATTTACACCGGCAATGGCTAATCCGATGACAAGAAGATAAGGCAAAACCAACCAATAATTTATATCCGTTACATTAGCCATCGCCTCGCAGTTCGACCCTAAAAAGCCATATATGACGAGCGTGACAAGTGCAGCAGGCAAAACAATTTTCACGTTGGCTTTGAACTTCGCGTTCATTGCGACCGCCTGTGTCCTCGTAGCAGCTATCGTCGTATCGGATATAAAAGAAAGATTATCTCCGAAAAACGCACCGCCCAAAACCGCCGAAGTGAACAGAGCGACATTGCCGCTCCCCGACCCCGCAAGTTCGACCGCAAGCGGCACGAGCGCGACGACCGTACCGACCGATGTGCCGATTGAGAGGGAAATAAAGCATGCTGCTAAAAACAGACCCGGCAAGAACAACTGATAAGGCAAGACTTTGAGCGTCAACGCCACCGTCGCGTCTATCGCTCCGATTTCCTTAGCAAGCGCGGCGAAAGCCCCCGCAAGGATAAATATCCATATCATATATATGATATTCGCCGAACCCGCAGCTTTAGAAAATGTATCGATGCGCTGAGAGAGCGGCTTTCCACGGTCTATTATCACAGCCCATATCGATGCGGATATAAACGCGACAGAAAGCGGCATCTTGTAGAAATCGCCTATAATCAGCGACACCACGAGATAAAGCACGAGAAACACGAATATCGGTGAAAGCGATATCAGTCCTTGGGTCAATGGAATATGCTTTGTGTCCATTTCTAAGATTTACACGGCAAAGTTACTCAAATTTTAATTAAAAATGCTTCCTCAGATGTAACATATCAGTCATTACTGCGCGGAGCTATTTCAATATTAAAAAGATTTGGCTATTTTTGCAGCAAAGAAACAGACAGATATGAACAGCTTGCTCTTGATTGTCGACCCGCAGATTGATTTCATCACCGGAACATTGGCTGTTGCCGGCGCAGAAAGTGCCATGAACTCACTCGCTGACTACGTCGGCGAACATCCGGCAGCCTACCGCGCCATTGTCGTGACATTGGATTTACATCCGTTCAATCATTCATCTTTTTCAAATTATGGCGGACAATGGCCCGCTCATTGCGTGGCTCACTCGGTCGGTGCGGCAGTGTGGGAACCCCTTATGGCATCTCTAAGCTCCGTCGCAGAAAAAACTGTTTTCCTCGGCAAAGGCAGCGAGACGACAAAAGAAGAATATTCGATTTTCGCCAACCATCGCAGCGCGGAAAAAATATCGCGGCTTATATCTGATTTATCCATCGACAGAATCGACCTTTGCGGTCTCGCCGGCGATATTTGCGTGGCAAACACTCTATCAGACGGTGTCAGCATGTTCGGCAACGAAATCTGGCACATACTCACTCCATTCACTCCGTCGCTCGACGGCGGCGTTACACTAACTGACCTCACTAAAAAACTTAACGTGACATGCGACCCCTCATAACCCACTTTACCGACGACGACCTGTATAAATTTACAATGTGCTGCGCGGTAATCGACAATTATCCACGCACTCAGGTGAAATACAGTTTCTATGACCGAGACAACACGGTCTATCCCGACGGTTTCGCCGAAGCACTGCGCGAGCAGATAAAGATGCTCGAAGACCTCGTCATCACTGAAGAAGAGATTGACTTCATGCGCCGCAAATGTCCTTACATACCGACATGGTTCTACAGTTTTCTCAAAGGCTATCGCTATGACAGCCGCTGGGTGACTGTCAATCAAGACGATGAAGGTCATCTGTCCATAGCGTTCGAAGGGTGCTGGAGCGATACAATCCTGCTCGAAGTCAAAGTGCTCGCCCTGATATCCGAGCTATACTATATCATGACCGGACAAGTCTCCGAGCTGGACTATGAGGCATATTACAGCCAGTCTTATGAAAAAGGTCGCCGACTGCTTGAAGCCGGGTGCGAATTCAGTGACTTCGGCACACGGCGCCGAGCTTCTTTCGAAGCTCAGGACACGGTGGTGCGCGCCATGGTCGAATGTCAGCGTGAGATGCCCGAGGCTAAAGGCCGTCTGGCAGGCACCAGCAACGTCTATCTGGCAATGAAATATGACCTGACACCCATCGGCACGATGGCACATGAACTTATATGCGCGATAGCGGGAATGTACGGACCTCTGATGGCGAATTATCTTGCAATGAAAACTTGGGCGAACACCTATCGCGGAGCATTGGGGACATTCCTTTACGACACATACGGATGGCGCATTTTCAGCCTGAACCTTTCAGAAGACTACGCCAACATGTTCAAAGGCTTGCGCGTCGACAGTGGCGAGAACCGCGAGCAACTCGACCTAATTGTGGAGAAATACCGCAAGCTCAACATAGACCCTCGTTCGAAGCAAGTTGTGTTCAGCAACGGACTCAACGTAGACGAAGCCATTGAAATCTACAACTACGCCAAAGACAAATGCAAACCGTCATTCGGCATCGGCACCCACTTCACAAACGATTTCCCCGGCATAAGCCCGCGCAACATAGTGATAAAACTCACCGCCGTAAAAATCACAGAGTCGTGGCCATTCTACTGCGAGACCTGCAAACTCAGCGAAGACAAAGGGAAGTATTCAGGCGATTATGAGACCGTCAAACGCTTCAAAGAAGTGCTTCATATCTGATAATAAAAGCAAAGGGACTGACGAAATCACCCTTATACTTTCTCAATGCTGAAACAATCCGCCGAGAAATTCATTAAGAGACAGTTTATAATTGCATGACGAGCCGGCGGCGATAATGCCGGCACCGGTCGAGACATTACTGTAGCCCCATATCGGGTCTGCGAGACCGAATTCGCCTAATCCGCCGACCACGCCTTGCTCACTCTGCCAGCGGTAATTCGCCCAGTTATAATAACTGTCGGATATCGTCGAGAGAATCAGCGTCATTTCACAATCAAGTAATCCGGGTTGCCATTTCTGAGAATACACATCATAGCGGCAAGAGGTGAACACGAGATGCAGTGTATAGTCCTTGCCTGAGAACTGACGGTCGGTAAAGAACGTGAAACCATAACTGTCGCCACCCATCACCTCATCGAATGCGCCTATATGTTCTCCGAAAATAGGTTCACGCTCAGAGTCAAGAGACCCGACAGAAAACCAGACATTAGGATATTCCATCCAGATTATTTCACCATCCTCTCCAACCTCGACGTTAGCCTCGGGCCGGGGTGTAATGGTAGCGTAATCGAACTTATAATAATTTTCAATATCAGGAGCATCGCGGAAATTAAGTTCTACGTCAAGATTGAAAGATATATATCCAATCATCTCGCCATTTTCAGAAACAGAACTGTCTGTCACCGTCGGAGTGAAACTTACAGATTTTACCGGCACGGCGCGGGGCACTCTCACTTCTCCCCATGCTTCGCCATACGTTGAACTGACCGCTTCAATCCTGACTATATCACCCTCCTGAGGTATATAATCGTCCCCCACCCTCTCACCGTTGGCGAAAATGGTAATCACGGCATCATCGACATCGTGCGGTTCATTCTCATCAGTGAATAAAAATGATTTTGTCACTTCCACCGCGACAGGTTCGCCGGCTGTTATCATCGAGTTGACGCATAGCACAGGAGTGACATCTATCTTCGGAGTAAAATCTTCATAGCAACCGACAAGCGCGATTGCTATAAATGCTGAAATGAATTGTCTTAGAATTGCCATGTATAGGATATTGAAGGGATTACAGGTAAAAATTTGACTCGCTGAAACACCGGTTTTGACATATAACAGACTTGACCATTAGGTCTTGTTTCGACATATTCGCGGTAGCC
>CAMWNF010000130.1 GCA_947175535.1 uncultured Bacteroidales bacterium | reverse complement strand
GGATAATGGGCTTAGAAATTATATTGCATCATAACTTCAAGACGGTTGGCGTGTCCTCGTTCGCCGTCATAGTTTGTACGTCTGCCAATAACGCATTCAGCACCGATTTGGAAGTCGCCTGTAAGGTTGTAGAATGCGTTCACTGTAGCATATTGTCCGTAGCGGTATGAGTCTCCACCGAGTGTAGTGCAGTCATATGCTCGCGCCTGACTGTAACTTGCGGTCATGAAAAATCTTTTTGAAAAGTTATAAGATAGTCCTGCTGTATAAGCGAGGGTAGCCGGCGCGCGAAGTTCTCCGGAAACAGCATCCGGAACAAGGTCGTAGCCATTACCGCTAAGGTCATTGACATAACGTGCGATACCTTCGCCATAAGCGATGTGTCCGAAATATCCAAGTCCGCCTGCAATATCACCAACGCTGCTCAGATGAACACCCCATCCGTTTACAAAGTGATTTTTTTCTGATAGAAGGTCACGATAGCTCAGGCGTCGATATATGAATGATGCCCTTACATGACTGTCTTTGTTCCATGCATATTGAACATACAAAGGTATATCAGGGAAGCGCTGTGCTATTGCTTTCGACTCACCGTCGACTGTCGAATATGATGCTGATGGGTTTTCAATTGAAATTGCAGCCGACAGCCCTTTGAAAGATGATGTCTTATATTGAAATAACATGTTTTTTGCTGTAACCTGTCCGGATGGTCCTTCTGAATCGATGGTTGGTGCCTGTGCTTCGCCGTCAGCGAAAGAAGAGCGGGCGAGACCGGCTGTGACGTGACCGACACTAACATAAGCCTGTTTTAGTTTCATAGTGTATCCGCTGGAAGCCGTGTTAAAGCCGGTCTGCAAATATACGATTACTCGTCCGAATTTTGTGGGACGTGTGACTAATTTCAAAAATACGGTAGATTGTGCTGCGCTTGCACCGAAACGCTGGCGTTGCGACGGGTCGAAGGGGACCGGAATATCATAAGTAGCGAAACCGGTGCCGTCGATAGCTCCGTCAAAATCATACATACCGACTCCCTTTACATAGCCGCCAATGCCCAATGCGACTTTCCCCTCTTTATCAAGAAATAGGAAACGCGGAGCTCCGGGTTCGTCAAAAGACATGCCTTCACGCGAATACAATATAGCCACATTTGCCTTATGGTCGGCGTTGGCAGTGTCTCCGGTGAGAATGATGGCACGTTCGGGAATCATTACGGTATCACCGTAAATTTTGGCATCAGATGCCATTGGTATCATGCAGCTCGCAGCTGCGATGAATGCCGGTAGTAAGGAAGTTCTCATAAAAATAAAAGTTGAAGTATAGATTGGAAACACTTTTAGACATGGTTATGTTTTTCCTACAAATAAAAAAATCACCCGACACGTTTTCGTATCGGGTGAAAAATCTTTGATGATAAAGAGGATTATTCGGCAACTTCAGGGTCAAGAACAATCACTCTGTAATTGTTTTGGTCGAGAAGTTTACGCATGAATTCTTTAACATCTTCAGGAGTCAGGGAGTTGACAAGCTCAGCGCGACCATTGAATGTATCGACGCCGTTGAGTAGCCAACCTCCGATAGATGCGCCCCACACGTCGTTATCTTCCAAATCAGATACGGCGTTCTTTGCCATGTATTCTTTAATCGGATTCAGTTCGTCGTCTGTTACGTTCTCAGTCATGGATGTGATGATGCCGCGGATGACTTCGAGGGTTTCGTCTTTAAGTTCAGGTTTCATCGGGAAGCTTGTCACGAGAACTGTGTTGGCGTTGCCAAGACGGTCCATGTCACCTTGCATGCCGATAGAGTAGACAGCACCCATCTCTTCACGTACTTTTTTAAGCAGACGATTGCTGAGAATCTGACCGGCGACAGATGCCAGAACTTTGTTTCGGTGTTCATAAGGCATAGACCCTAAAACACTGAGGTAGACAAATGTCTGAGGCGTTTCCATCTTAGTTGTGAACTGGTCTGTTGCTGAGCCAAGTGCGGGTTCGATTTCGGCTTTGTAGACAACATTATCAATGTTGCTTCCTCCGGTGGGGAGAGTCGCGATATATTGCTCTACAAGCGGGCGGAGCACGTCGAGATTTATGTTGCCAACGAAGACAAAAGTGAAGTCGGAGGCATCCGCAAGCATAGCATGTATTATACGGAGAGTCTCTTCACGCTCGGCAGCTGCAATGTCGGCTGTTGAAATCAGTTTTTTGTTCGCTGATTTATATATGACATCAGTGACTTTTTTGCTGAAAATAAAGTTAGGAGTTGATTCCTGATTTTTGAGAGCTCCGGTAATCATGTTCTGGGTGGCAGCAAATTCATCCGGTGTGATTTCGAAGTCTGCAAAATTCATATATAAAAGTTCCATGAGCGTGGGCAAGTCTTTTACGGTTGTTTTGCCTGCAAATGCACGCGTGTAATCTCCCAACTCAAGGTTTGCACTCACTTGTTTACCCTGAAGATATTTCTGAATGTCGACAGATGTGTAGTCGCCGAGACCATGCTGCAGCATGGAGTAGGGCAGGAATTTGACAGTCGAAGCTTTATGTTCTCCGAGGACGGACAGACCGCCTTTTGCAAAGGCATAGACGGCGATTTCGTTATCTTTGAACTTAGTCGGTTTTACTATAACCTTTACACCGTTGCTCAAAGTCCATTCTGTTGCATCCCATTGAGTAAGTTCGCCGGTAGAGACAATCTTACCCGGTGCAGGAAGAGATGGTATCAAGGGTTCTTCTTTCATCTGGTCTTTATATGGTTCCAAAGTCTCTTCGTCGACTTCAGAAAGGGCTGCTTCAAGCTGGTCTTCTGTCGGAATGATTGTTTTTCCGTTCTCAGGAAGAAGTACAAAGAGCACCCGATTGTCTTCGTTGACAATCTGAGGCAGAAGCTGGTTGATGGCTTCAAGAGGAACCATCGGTGCTATCTGCTTATATATTTCATATTCAGTCGCAATGCCTGGAATTGGGTCATTGTCAATGAAGCTGCGGACATATTCCTGACCGTAAGTTGAGGATTCTGTATTGTTGCGGTTCTCGTAGAGGCGTTCCATGCGGGAGAGGAACTCGGCGCGTGCACGTTCGTACTCACCGACAGTGAATCCACCTCTGACGGCTCTAAGTATCTCGCGGTAGACCGCTTTTATCGCAGGCACAATATCGTCTTCTTTAGAAGAACCTTCGACGCTCAAAGCCTCTTTCGTGACTGAAACAAAGAAACGTCCTAACCCAACGCCCGGCTGCGAAAATTCAGCAGTAGGATTCTTTGCAAGTTCGCTAAGACGTGACTGTAACATAGCGGTAACGACAGACTTCATGTAATTTACAGGGAAATAAGCTGATGTATTGCGATATTCGCGCGGTATAAGCGGGTCGACTTTGAACATGATGTCGAAAGAGGCACTACGAACTTCGGGGTCAGACCCGATTGCAAAAATTGTACCCGGTGTATCTTCAACCTGATAGTACTCGCGTTCTTTGGCATTTTCCGGCATCTTGATTGAGCCGAAAATGTCTTTAATCTTAGCCTCTATGACGGCTGGGTCGATGTCTCCGACTACAACGATACCTTGCTGGTCGGGACGATACCAAGTGTGATAATAATCTACGAGTGCCTGGTAGGGGAAATTGTCGACGACCTCCATTGTTCCAATCGGAAGACGTTCGCCGTATCGGCTTTCAGGATAAATGACAGGAAGAAGTTTTTCAATAACACGCATTTCTCCTACCATCGCCTGACGCCATTCTTCGTGTATAACCTTTCTTTCAGAGTCGATTTCGTCTGGGTCGAGGGTGAGAGCGCATGCCCAGTCGTGGAGTACGAGCAGACAAGAGTCAACCACACCCGGACGGACCGCAGGAACGTTGTTGATTCGATAGACTGTCTCGTCTACATCCGTATAGGCATTAAGGTTGTAACCGAATTTCACGCCTACTGATTCAAGCCAGTTGATAAGCGAATTTCCGGGAAAGTTCTCTGAACCGTTAAAGCACATGTGCTCAAGAAAATGAGCAAGTCCACGCTGATTTTCTTCTTCCAGGATGGAACCCACTTTCTGAGCGATATAAAAATCAACTTGACCTTTAGGAGTGTTGTTGTGACGGATGTAATATGTCAATCCGTTGTCAAGTTTACCGACGGTTACCGCAGAATCGACGGGAATCGGTGGCATCTGAGGCATCTGGGCTTTTGCACTTGAGAATGCAAAGAATGCAGCAAGCATCATTAGCCCGGCTCTTAGATATCTTTTCATTGTTTGAATAGAATTAGTTTATTTTGATAATATTAATTTATACTTTAATTAATGACATCAAGAATTAGACTTCAAAGTTAGCCTAAAAATTACTTCTCATAATGTTAATTTATGCTAATCAGCTCATCCTGCAATATCCGTAAGTCCAAAAAATATGATAGCCTCCGGAGTCATATAATTAATGAGTTCGTAAGGAAAGAAGGCGACATTTATGAACCCCTGGGCATAGGAGGCTATTTCGTAAGGTTGATATGCGAAAACTATTTCTCCCGCCGGCGAAATGAAAAAATTACTGTTTGAAGGTAAGCCGTTGACTTCTGTAGGACCGAATAGTGAAACCCGGTCAGCGGCTCGTTCGGCAATCAATCTGGGTAAAGCCGCAATTCCTTCGTCAGTAAATAGGTCGGTCAAGTTAATGACCATGGCTCTATCTATATCGTAATTGATATATCTTTTTGTCTGCATGCCATGAGCTGCCAAAGGCATCATATTCTCATTGGTAATGCAATATACCATAAGTCTGGGGGTTAGATTGATGATGCTGCCACGGATGACTTCAAACCCATCCGCCTGAATATAATTTATTACAGTATCCTCTGTTTCTATGGCAAAGCCTAACTCCATATTAACCTTATTAAAATATCCGTCAATCAAACTGCGATGGTCAACAGCCGTTGAATCAAAGGCGGCTTTAAAGATTGAATCCTGAAGAGGGCGAATATCAGATTTTCCTGCAAACGTCGGAATTAAAAGTGATACTGAATCTACAAAGAGAAGATTATCTTCGCACCCAAACGATTCTGCCGAGCCTATAAGGGAATAAGTTTTACTTTCAGATATGGTTGCAAAACTTATGGTGTGGTCGTTATATAAAGATTTTGATGTGCAACCGGCTATAGAGCCTGTCAAAATCAAAAGAAGGGATATACTATATGTCGAAGATTTCATATATATTATGGATTATATAT
>CAMWNF010000129.1 GCA_947175535.1 uncultured Bacteroidales bacterium | reverse complement strand
CTGAATACACCGGGCGCATAGGAGCTGCGGGGCAGGGAGTCCGACAATTTCCCTTTGACAAAATCTGTCATTCGCTGAGCTGGAGCGCGCTGTGTCTGCTCGGCGGCTTCATAAAAACGCTTTTCGACATCTTCCTGAAACTTCAGCATTTTCAATTGACCGAATTTGTCATATTCCGGTAAGTCTTCAGGCAGAATTTCGACGACCATGCCCGAATTAGCCCATTGCGTTCCGCGATTGGACGGTGACATGCCGTTGACTACCAACTGTCCCTCACCGCTTGCAGCCGGAATAATGAATCCGCCCGGACACATGCAGAACGAATAGACTGCGCGGTCATCAACGCGCGTCAGCATTGAATATTCAGCGGCAGGCAGATACTTTCCGCGTCCTTGCGGAGAATGGTACTGAATACGGTCGATTGTTTTCTGTGGATGCTCCAGACGGACACCGACAGCTATGCCTTTGGGTGACATGGTCGCACCTATGCGGTTAAGCATTTCATAGACATCTCGGGCAGAGTGACCGGTAGCCAGAATTACAGGACCGTCGAACCGGTGACCGTCAGCCGTGACAGCTCCGATGATTTTTTTGTCTTTAACAATCAGTTCAGTGACACGTGTTTCAAAATGAACTTCACCACCTGCAGCTATAATAGTCTCGCGTATTGCTTTTATGACGTTTGGGAGACGGTCTGTGCCTATATGCGGATGTGCGTCGACGAGGATTTCGCGTTGAGCGCCATGCTGAACGAAAATTTGCAGAACTTTGTCAACAGAGCCGCGTTTCTTGCTGCGGGTGTAGAGTTTGCCATCTGAATAAGCTCCGGCTCCGCCTTCGCCAAAGCAATAATTTGACTCGGGATTTACTTTCTGTTCACGACTTATAAGAGCCATGTCCTTTCGTCGGCTGTCGACATCTTTGCCGCGTTCGAGAACGATAGGACGATAGCCGCGTTCGATAAGCTGAAGAGCAGAAAAGAGTCCGGCAGGACCGGCTCCGACTATAATGACCTGCGGTTTGTCTTTTACGTTTTGATATTGAATCGGCAGGAAGTCTGTAACCTGTTCGTCGATATTGTCGAGATGCACTCTTAATGACAGATTTATCACTACCTGGCGCTGACGTGCATCGATAGAGCGTTTCATTATGTCGACGCGCTTGATGCGGTTACGGTCGACATGAAGTTCTTTCGCTACGCGTTCGTTTAATTTTTGCGGTTCGTATGCGGTTTCAGGAGCTACACGCAGGGTGAGTTCTTTAAGCATGACTGATTGGTTTGATGAATTTCTTGTTGAAACGGCGAGTCGTAATAATCAGAGTCAACAATGCAACTATGAACGCCAGCATGTCACTTCCTGCCATACTTGCCCATACGCCTGTCACACCGAAATATTCGGGTAAAATCCACAGCAGAGGAAGCAGGAAAATCAGCTGACGGGTAAGTGACAGGAATATTGAAATCTTAGGTTTGCCGATTGACTGGAAGTAGTTCTGTATGACAATCTGCGCTCCGACAACTGGATAGCATATAAAATAAACTCTGAAGCCTTTGCGGGCGATGTCAATCATTGCTTCATCGGTGGTGAACATTGCCGAAATGACATCGGGGAAGAGTTCGGTGATGATACAGCCGAAAGATGTGATTATCGCGCCAATCCATATTCCTTTATAGAGGGTTTGTTTTACGCGGTCCCATTTTGACGCACCAAAGTTGAAGCCAAGAATCGGTTGCATACCTTGAGTAACACCGAAAACAATCATCACGAAGAACATGGTTGTGCGGTTGATGATGCCATAAGAACCGACCGCGATGTTACCCATGTCGCCGGCTGAGCTCAAGAGGGCTTTGTTGAGAAAGACTACGACCAGACATGCGCAGCAGTTCATCAGAAATGGCGACATGCCGATTGAATAAATTCTCTTGAGTAGTGGACCGGCGAGGTATTTGTCGCGGGCTTCGAAGTGAACGTAACTTTTTTTGGAGAGGAAGTGAGCCAGTACCCACACGAAAGCGGAGAACTGTCCGCAGACGGTAGCCCATGCCGCACCTGCGATTCCCCAGTCAAGCACGAAAATGAAGATAGGGGCTAAGATAATATTGACACCGACTGACAGCAAAGCGGAAATCATTGCCTTCGCGGGGTAGCCGGTTGCACGCATAAGGTTATTTAATCCGATAAAAACGTAGGAAATCGGGGTGGCATATAGAATGACTTTCATGAATTCGCGTGCAAACGGAATTGTTTCCGACGTAGCACCGAAGAAGTAGAGTATCGGGTCGAGGAACAATAAAGTCAGTCCTCCGAAGACAATCGCATGGATCAGACAGAGAAGCATTACATTATTGACAACGTCTGTAGCTTTCTTCACGTTTTTCTGTCCGAGAAATATCGAACTGATTGTCGCACCGCCTACTGCTATGAGTGTACAGAAGCCGACCACAAGATTCATCAGCGGAAATGTGATGGCGAGACCGGAAATAGCCATTGCTCCTACGCCGCGACCTATAAAGATACTGTCGACTATATTATAAAGCGAAGTTGCGAGACTGGCGACAATTGCCGGCAATGAATATTTCAGCAGCAGCTTGCCGATAGACTCTGTTCCAAGAATATTTGGAGTGTTGGCGGATACCGAATTTCCCATATGTTAGTCCATGTGATGAATCGTAATACAAATTTAACGTATTTATAACAGCTAATTCGGGTGTCTGTATTAAATTTGCATAAATTTTAACTTTTATATACCATATGTCTCAACATGCCGCTTTATTTGACCTCGATGGAGTTCTTATCGACTCGGAAGGTGTTTACTTTGACTTTTGGGATAATATCGAGAAAAAGTACCCTACGGGTATTCCGAATTTTGCATCCGCTATCAAAGGAAGTACTCTGAATAAGATTATGGATTATTATCCGAACCCAGAGGTCAGGAAAAGCGTGGTTGAACTATTAAAGGAACAGGAACGCTCAATGCGTTATGTGATTTTCGATGGGGTGTTGCCTTTCCTTGACGAACTGAAAAGGCGAAAAGTTCCGTGTGCAATCGTTACAAGTAGTAACGAGGAAAAAATGAACAAACTCTTTGCTCAGCATCCCGAATTTGAGGCTTATTTTGATGTCGTCATTACCGACCGCCAGGTGACAAAATCGAAACCCGACCCACAGGGTTATCTGCTGGCTGCAGAGAAACTTGGCTGCCAACCGTGCGACTGTTATGTCTTTGAGGATTCATTATTGGGTCTCGAAGCCGGTCGCCGCTCCGGCGCCAAAGTCGTCGGCCTGGCAACAACCAATCCCGAATCGGCAATCAAAGACAAAGCCGACAAAATAGTGTCATCTTTCAAACAACTCTCTGTCAACGAGCTGTTCTAAAAGACGTTTGCAAAAATATATGGGTGATTATGTTTAATATAATAATGTCAGCCATTAAATATTTCAAAATAGTTATTATTTATATAACTCACTATGTATTAAACTTATGCTTGGATCTGCGTTGTTAATGTTTGAAGTCAGTATAGATGCAACTTCTCGGCAACCGCAACTACAAATAGACTCACCTATACACCCTCTACACTCCTTACAGACAATACAAGTATTAGCAAATGTATCCCAATAGGCTAAATTGGAGATAATATTATCATCAAAAATATTTCCTATAATTTTAGGCGAATGATTGCAGGTCCTGACTTCTCCAGAAGGTCCAACAACAAAAAATCCTGTTGCTGCAGCACACTTATATCCTATATGTAAGTGTTGGTATTTCGATGGATGATCTATGCTGCAAAGGGGAATTTCTGTTCCTACATTACCGTATTTATTAGCAATGGACAAAATGTTTTCTGCCGTTTCAAGCATTTCATTTACTTGCTTTGTAGTTATCATCAATTCCTTCATATATGATAATCCCCGGCCTCCTGGCAGAAACCTATTTAATAGAATATCATTAGCTCCGTGTAGCAATGCTAATGCAATATTTTTTTCTAACTCTGAAATATTTAACTTTGTAACAGTAATATTCGCTGTAGGCTTAAGGCCTATTTTTGTTGCATCTTCGAACAGATGTAACACACCGTTTACATTGTCTACGCCGGTATGTTTTTTAAATGAATCGATTCCCGGTAGACTTATGCTTAGGTGAACTTTTTTATCTTTGAAAAAAAAGAGCCAATCCTTTGTCAAAGACAGACCATTAGATATTAATGTAATTTCTGTTGCTATGTTTCGTGTGTCTAAGGCACTACGTATATAACTTATGATCTCTTTTATACCATCTTTAAGGATCGCTTCTCCACCAGAAAGGGAGAAGTATTGTACGCCGCAATCCAATAAAATATTAATAGCTTTTTTCCACTCTCTTACGTTAAGTTCTTGTCCTTTATTATAATGAGAAAATTTATTCTCCCATGGGCATGAACAAAACAAGCATTTATGATTGCAAAGATATGTGAGTTCGAGTACAACGGATTTTGGAAATTTCATAACTTCAAACCTGTTAATTTTTCGATGTGTTTTACATCATCTCTCAGAAGTTTAGTAGCTCCATGCCATGAATTATATACTTTGGTGTCTTTTAAAAAGTAAATAAGATAATCGAGATAGTCAGGTCTTGTAACTGATAGATGCGGTAATCTTTCGTCTGACGGTTTGAAAAATACAACAACAAAAGGAAAATTTCCTAAATGCTGATATTTTTTCTTAATTAGCATCTCAATGCTATCTTTTTGATTTAATGGTCTATCATGTCCTACAATGAAGTCATCATCAATTAATACATCATTCTCTGTTAATTCATATTCCTTTGGATTTATGTAATCAACCCATTCATTTATATCATATCTGTACTGACCAGATTTACACATTTCAATAAGGCAATCAAGGCATACAATTTTAACCTGGGCGATTCCATATGATTTAATAATACCACAATCCTCAACAAGGTCTTTATGGGTAGACCATTCCATTTTATCAATTTTTCTAAAACACATCCCACATTTTACCTTTGTATATTCGGGTAAATTCCAAGTTGGAGAGTAACACATGGCTCCATGTGAAATCGGATAATCTTTTTGGTCATTTGCAATTGCTCTTAATCGAGATTTCAATTCTTCACTTGTATAATTTACATAATCATTAGTCAATGGAGCAGAAGGTGTGTGATATCCATCCTCAATATTTACCAAAACATCACGCGAACTACTTCTCCAAGATAAGATTTTTGACTTAATCCAATGTATTATATTCATCAC
>CAMWNF010000128.1 GCA_947175535.1 uncultured Bacteroidales bacterium | reverse complement strand
AGCGGCGTTAGCCGCGAAAGAGTGTAGCCACATGCAAGCGCGGCGTTTAGCCGTGCGCAGCTTGTGGAGAAGAAATTACAAAAATAAAGAAGCTCCGTAGGAGCGAAAGAGTTCGACAGCTACGCTGCCGCTTCTGTCGGGGTAAACGGTTTCCACAAGCTGCGCACAACTGACGTTGCGCTTGCATGTGGCTACATACTCACGCGGCTACGCCGCTTCTCGTGCATTGTGAATTGCTTAAAATTCGCTGAAGGCGAGGGGTAGGGTGGATTTTATCGAGGGGAGGATGTAAATCGCCTCAGAACCCACGAGAATGACCTCTACGTCGTGTTTGGCGAGCGTTTCAAACTCTAACAGTGACTGACGGCATGCCCCGCAGGGAGCGACCGGGTCGCCTACTTCGCAACCGTCCGTGCCGATTGCCGCGATTGCTATAGCCTTGAACTTGGCGTCTGGGTAAGTCGCATGAGCATAGAAAGCCGCCGTGCGCTCCGCGCATGTGCCCGACGGATATGCGGCGTTCTCCTGATTGGAGCCTGTGACGATTTCTCCGTTGTCAAGTTCGATGGCAGCGCCGACGCGGAATTTGCTGTAAGGCGCGTAAGAGCGGTCGGTTGCCGCGCGAGCGAGGTCGACCAATTTGCGCTGGCGGTCGGTAAGCTCGTCATACTGCACCTCGACCATCTTTATCTCAATTTTCTTCTCTTTCATGGCTGTAAATTATTATTTCTTCTGCAAATATAACAAAATTCCGACAGAATATGGCGAGTAAGGCGAGTCAGACAAAGTCGGACGGGTCAGACAAAAAAACAGCGCGGTGATTGCCGCGCTGCTCTCTATATACTGTCTTTTTCTTATTCGACTGTCCAGGTCTCGCCGGCGAGTATCATATCGCGGAGAGAGTCGAAACCCTTGCGGGCGCGGACTTCCTCAATCTGCATCGACACGCCTTCGTTATAGGTCGGCGATGCGACGTCGCGGATAACGCCGACAGCAAGCGGAAGCTTGTCGCCGTCCATCATCGCGAGCTGCTGATGAAGGAAATTGCTTTCGCAGTGAGCGTCGTGGACAAGAACGTCGTCCATCGTGTAGCCGTCTTCGCCGATTGTCACAGCTTTGAGCAGAAAACCGTCCTGAACAAGACCCTTGTTGCCTTCAGCTCCGAAAATCATCTTTTCGCCGTCGCGAAGGTGGATGGTCTTTTCGGCGCGCACGCTGCGGTCGGTGATAGGATTGTGGATGCCATTGTTGAAGATGACGCAGTTCTGAAGAATTTCAACCACAGACGCACCTTTGTGACGTGCGGCGGCGGTGAGTACCTCAACCGATGTGGCAAGTTCGACGTCAATCGAGCGGGCGAAGAAGTTACCGCGGGCGCCGAACACGAGTTCTGCCGGGATGAACGGGTCTTCAGTCGTGCCGTAAGGCGAAGATTTCGACACGAAGCCGCGAGCCGATGTCGGCGAATACTGTCCCTTGGTAAGACCGTAAATCTTGTTGTTGAAGAGCAGCATGTTGATGTCGATGTTGCGGCGCACGGCGTGGATGAAGTGGTTGCCGCCGATGGCGAGACCGTCGCCGTCGCCCGAAATCTGCCATACGGTCATATCGGGATTGGCTACCTTGAAGCCTGTGGCGATGGCTGCCGCGCGGCCGTGGATGGTGTGGAAGCCGTAGGTGTCCATATAGTAGGGCAGACGCGACGAGCAACCGATACCCGAGATAACAGCTGTTTTGTGGGGCGGAACGCCCAGTTCAGCCATTGCCTTGTGGAGAGTGTTGAGGATGGCGTGGTCGCCGCAGCCGGGGCACCAGCGCACCGAAAGTTTATTCTTATAGTCGGCTGCAGTATATTTCTTAGTTTCTTCCATAGCTGTTATTTGTCCATGTATTCGCTTACGCGGTCAACGAGTTCTTTAACCATGAAGGGCTGACCCTGCACCTTGTTGATACGTTTGATTTCCGTCTTGGGGAATTTCGCCTGGAGATAGTCGGCAAACATTCCGGTGTTGAGCTCGGCGACGATGACCTGTTTGTAGCGGCTCAGCACCTCGCCGGTGTTGGCGGGCAGGGGATTGATATAGCGGAAGTGGGCGAACGCTACCGGACGACCCGATGCGTTGAGTTCGTCAGCGGCAGTGTGGAGATGACCGTATGTTCCGCCCCAGCCGACGAGAAGGGTGTCGGCGTCGCAGTTGCCGATTACCTCGAGCTGAGGAATGTCGTCGGCGATGCGGGCGATTTTCTCGCGGCGGATGTTAACCATCTTCTCGTGATTGACGGGGTCGGTCGAGATGCCGCCTGTGACAGCGTCTTTTTCGAGACCGCCGACGCGGTGAGCGCAGCCTTCGGTGCCGGGCACAGCCCAGTAACGCACCTTGGTGTGTTCGTCGCGCATATAAGGACTCCATGAGCCGTCGAGCTTGTCTGCGGGAACGTCGGGAGTGTGGATTTCGGGGAATTCGTCAGCTTCGGGCACACGCCATGCCGAAGAACCGTTGCCGATGAAAGCGTCGCTGAGCAGGATGACGGGAGTCATGTGCTCGACGGCGATGCGGCAAGCTTCGAATGCCATCGTGAAGCAGTCGGTCGGCGATGCCGGAGCTACGACGGCTACGGGCGACTCGCCGTTGCGGCCGTAGAGAGCCTGCATGAGGTCGGTCTGTTCGGTCTTGGTCGGCAGACCGGTCGAGGGACCGCCGCGCTGCACGTCGATAACGACCAACGGCAGCTCAGCCATTACGGCGAGACCGATGCCTTCGCTCTTCAGTGCGAGACCGGGACCGGAAGTCGAGGTGACAGCGAGATTACCGGCGAACGAAGCGCCGATAGCCGAGCATACGCCGGCGATTTCGTCTTCCATCTGGCATGCTTTCACACCGAGGTCCTTGCGTTTTGCGAGTTCGTGGAGGATATCGGTTGCCGGGGTGATGGGGTAAGAACCGAGGAAGAGCGGACGACCGCACTTTTCAGAAGCCATGATGAGACCCCACGCTGTGGCGGTGTTGCCGTTGATGTCGGTGTAGACACCCGGACGCGGGTCTTCGGTCTCGACGCGGTAGGTCGACACCGAAGCGTGGATATTGTGACCGTAGTCATAGCCGGCGTCGATAACCTTGGCGTTGGCTTCGTAGACTGCGGGTTTCTTGGCGAATTTCTTCTTGAGATGACGTTTTGCGCTTTCGAGCGGACGGTCAAAGAGCCAGCAGACCAGACCGAGGGCGAAGATGTTGCGGCATTTGAGTACGGCTTTGTTGTCGAGACCGCTGTCAGCCAGCGCGGCTTTGGTCATTGCGGTAACGGGCACTTCGAGCACCTGCGCTGTGATGCCCAATTCCTTGAAGGGGTCGTCGGTCTCGAACATCGCCTTCTTGAGGTCGGCTTCCTTGAACGAGTCTATGTCGACGATAATCACTCCGCCGGGCTTGAGGAACTTGACATTCTGTTTGAGGGCTGCGGGGTTCATGGCGATAAGCACATCGCAGCTATCGCCGGGAGTGTGGACGCCTGTGCCGACGCTTACCTGAAAGCCGGATACACCGCTGAGCGAACCTTGCGGGGCGCGGATTTCAGCGGGATAGTCGGGAAAGGTCGACACCTGATTGCCGAGACCTGCCGAAACGTTTGTGAATATGTTGCCCGCAAGCTGCATGCCGTCGCCGGAGTCACCGGAGAAGCGCACGACGACTTTGTCGAGCTCCTTGACGTTTGTCTTTTCTAACATACTGAATAATTAGTTAAGGCTTAGATGGTTAACTGTTTTAGCGGGGAGCGGCTCTATATGACCGCTCCCAACCGACAAAATTAAGCAAAATATTTATATAACAGTGCGTTTTGAGTGGTAAATTTGGTGGCAAATGAAGCGTGGTTATTTCCAGTTCGCAACGATGCGGTTTAATAAATATCCCTTCGAAAGGGATAAATTTGGTGGTTTTTGTCCCTTTTGGAGGGATAAAATTTGTTAGGTGTGGTTATTTGGTTGGGAATGAGGGCGGTGAGGGTAGGGATGCCTTTCAGGCATTTTATCGGACGAGTCAGACGGGGTCAGACGAGTCGGACTTTAGAGGGGGAAAAGTGACGAGGCGGCCCGGATGGCTCGCCTCGTTTTGTGGCGGTCGCTCCAGGGAGCGACCCTACAGGGTTTATTATATCATAATGACCGCGCTACGCGGGTCTTTATTGAGGAGGGTGAGTTCCTTTCTGGGCGAAGTCTTCCGGGTATTAACGGGATTTACTCATTGAGCGTTTCCGTTTGGGTATGTGTATTGGAATTTTGTTTAGGTTCTTTATTCAGGACAAATACAACTGCAAGGGCGACAATTACTCCTCCTGCTATAATGCTTGCGAGAACCACCTGTCCTAAATATGCAGCTATGATGGCGAGGAAACCGAAAAACATACTGAGACTTAGACCCATCCACTGTCCTCTCTTAGCCTGAGATAGTATGCCGTTGAGGCGGCGGTCTTCAAAGGAAATCCTATGATCCTGCTCTTTTTCCGCCATAGTGAAGATACGGTTGGCAGCACCGGGAAATGCCTGCTCATATTTCACCATTAAATCAGGATGAGGAAGCGGACCGCTAAAAGATTCTGCCTTTGCTGCTAAAATTGACTGAACAACTCCCTGTAGTTGTTCTTCTGTTATGACTTCAGCATTCTTGGGGAGCGTATTAAGATCCGTTTCTTTGATATTTTCATTAAGGTGTACCGCAACTTGCTCGTTATCGGTATCTGAATACACTTCTCTTTTAGCTTTGTGTTCGTTGTTTTCAGGAGTTATCATTATTATCTTCGACCGTTAACTGAAATTTTTTTGTGGCACGGGTCAATTCATCTCCGACAAATTCCCAGTCATGCCTTAACATAGCTTTGTCATGAGAGGGCGACATAAGTTCAGGAAGATTATAATTTCCCGGAACAGCAAACACACTACCTATACCTGAAAAAAAAGAATTTTTCATCTGCTTTTCTAATGAGGATTCAAATGGAAGAAAATAGTTGTAGCTATAGATATGTATGGGCTCTTTAATCATATTGTTTCGGTTGACGTTTTATTTAAAACGCAAAAGAAGAAATTATTGATGTATCAACTTAGTTAAAACATCATAATATATCCGACAAATTGAATTACAAATATAGTAAGAATTTTTATTTCACAAAAATTTTTTATATGAGATTATAAACGTGTGAATAGAGGGGGGAAAAGGAACGAGGCGGGCCGGATGGCTCGCCTCGTTTGGTGGCGGTCGCGACAGGTCGCGACCCTACTGTTTTGTGGCGGACGCTTCAGGTTG
>CAMWNF010000127.1 GCA_947175535.1 uncultured Bacteroidales bacterium | reverse complement strand
GAATGTAATTTTTAATTACCTTTATCGTCTAATTACAAAAAACAACAATCATTATCATCAGATATGGACAACTACATATTGAAGGCGGAGAATATCGTCAAGACCTTCACCAAGCATACCGCGCTTGACAACGTCACCGTGGAGGTGCCTCGCGGTAAGGTCTATGGTCTCCTCGGACCCAACGGCGCGGGAAAGACGACCCTAATCAGAATAATCAATCATATAACCGCACCCGACAGCGGCACGGTGACATTCAACGGACATCAGCTTACGGCAGCCGATGTTGCCAATATAGGTTATCTGCCCGAGGAACGCGGACTTTACAAGAAAATGAAAGTCGGCGACCAGGCTATCTTTTTCGCGCGACTCAAAGGTCTGAGTAAAAAAGATGCGACTGTCGCGCTGAAGGAATGGTTTGAACGCCTTGAGATTTCTTCGTGGTGGGACCGCAAGGTCGAGGAGTTGTCAAAAGGCATGGCGCAGAAGGTGCAGTTTATAGTGACAGTGCTCCATCGCCCCGAACTGCTGATATTCGACGAACCTTTCTCCGGTTTCGACCCCATCAACGCCAATGTGCTGAAGCGTGAGATACTGCGTCTGCGCGACGAAGGTTCGACTGTCATTTTCTCGACCCACAACATGGCGAGCGTCGAGGAACTTTGCGACAACATCAGTCTAATCAACAAGTCGCATAATATTCTGACTGGTAGCGTGCGTGAGTTGCGTCGCGAATTTTCTGACAATTCTTTTGAGTTCAGCTTCCTCGGAGAGCAGTCGAAACTTGCGGAAGCTCTGCAACCGATGACAAAAGAATTCGAGACAAAAGGCATCGACCGGGACGGTTTCCTGTCGGTGTCGCTGAAACTCAATTCGGGCGACGACCTCCGCCAAGCCATAGCCCGCGCCAACGAGACCGTCGACCTGCGCTCTTTCCGTCAGGTGCTTCCGAGCATGGACGAGATTTTCATCCGCTCGGTCGAGAAGTTTAACCAATCCAATCCCCAGCAGTCATGAACAATCAGCTCTCAACAATCATAGCGCGCGAATATCTCGAACGCGTCAAGCGTAAAAGCTTTATAATCTCAACAATACTGATGCCGCTTTTCATGGTCGGTCTGATGGTGCTTCCCGCGCTTATCGCCATATTCCAGACTCCGGAGGAGAAGGTCATTGCAGTGGTCGACGAGTCGGGAGTAATCGCCCGCACACTCCAGAACGGCGACGAAACGAAGTTTGTCGTCGTCGACCGTCCGATGGCGGAGCTTCTCGGCAACGAAGATTATTACGGAGTGCTCAACATCGGAGGCGATATCATCGAAAATCCGTCGAATGTGACCCTTTACACTCACTCTGCATCGTCGATGTCGCTCGAAAGCTATATTTCGGGGCAGATAAAAGAGACTGTCGAGTCTGTGCGTCTGCGCAAATATAACATCGACAATCTGCCGGAAATCCTCGCTGCAGTCAACGCAGATGTCAAACTTCAGACATTCCGCATCGATGAAGGCGACGAGGCGTCAGAGACATCCTCGACTCTCAGCTACCTTATCGGCATAATAATGTCGTTCATGCTCTACATGTTCATACTCATCTACGGTCAGATGGTCATGACTTCTATCATCGAGGAAAAAAACAATCGCGTGCTCGAAATCGTCGTATCGTCGGTGAAACCTACCTATCTGATGCTCGGCAAGATACTCGGCATCGGAGCGGTTGCCGTGACGCAGATACTGATATGGCTTGCAATCGTGATGTCGTTCACCTATTGGGTAATGCCGTCGCTGATGTCGGGCATAGCAGCCGGGGCCAACGACCCCGAACTGATGGCTGCCATCGGCAAGTTGTCCGACGGGTCTTACGTCCTCTCGCTCTTCGTCTATCTGCTTCTCTTTCTGGTTGGCGGATACCTCTTCTACTCGTCAATATATGCCGCAATCGGTTCAGCTGTCGACAATATTCAGGATGCAAGCCAGTTGACGACCATCGCCGTGCTTCCGATTATCGTCGGCATGGTGCTGTCTCCCTCGGTTGTCAGCGACCCGATGTCGAGTTATGCGACGTGGGTGTCGATTATTCCGTTCACTTCGCCGATGGTGATGATGGCGCGCATCCCGTTCGGCATTCCGTTCTGGGAAATCGCCCTGTCGATTGTGCTGCTCTATCTCACATTCCTGTTCATGATATGGCTCGCCGCCAAAATCTATCGCGTCGGCATATTCATGTACGGTAAGAAACCGACCATTACCGAACTCCTCCGCTGGGCTCGCTACAAATAACACCCGGCGCGATGAAATAACAACGAATTGTAGGGGCGCACCATGGTGCGCCCGCAATCGTAATCTGCCCCAACGCAGAGTACACCTATTTTTTCTCAGCACCCTTTGCGTCTTTTCGAGGGAATTTTAATATTTTTTTTGAAATATATTTCCGCTAAAAACGTTTATCTTACTAATTAATCGGAATTAAATTCGTAACTTTGCACGAATTTGCACTAATTAGGTACTTACGAGTTACTCATGAGACAATTAAAAATCACCAAATCAATTACTAACCGCGAAAGCGCCTCACTCGACAAATATCTTCAGGAAATCGGTCGTGAGGAACTTATCACTGTCGAAGAAGAAGTTGAACTCGCCCAGCGCATCCGTCAGGGCGACCAGGCAGCTCTCGAAAAGCTGACCCGTGCAAACCTCCGCTTCGTGGTTTCGGTGGCTAAACAATATCAAAATCAGGGTCTTTCGCTCCCTGACCTTATCAACGAAGGCAATCTCGGTCTAATCAAGGCTGCCCGCAAATTTGACGAAACACGCGGTTTCAAGTTTATCTCTTACGCCGTATGGTGGATCCGTCAGTCAATCCTTCAGGCTCTCGCCGAGCAGTCGCGCATCGTCCGTCTGCCCCTCAATCAGGTCGGCTCGCTCAACAAGATAAGCAAGGCTCTCTCGAAATTCGAGCAGGAAAACGAACGCCGTCCCTCGCCCGAGGAACTCGCCGAGACCCTCGATGTGCCTGTTGAAAAAATCGCCGATACACTGAAAGTTTCAGGTCGTCACATTTCAGTAGACGCTCCTTTCGTCGAAGGCGAGGACAATAGCCTCCTCGATGTGCTGACTAACGACGACTCGCCTATGGCTGACGCATCGCTCAATCAGGAGTCGCTCTCCAACGAAGTCGAACGTGCCCTCAAGCAGCTCCACGAACGCGAGCGCGAAATCCTCAAGATGTTCTTCGGCATAGGTTGTCAGGAAATGACCCTCGAAGAAATCGGTGCGAAATTCGACCTTACGCGCGAGCGTGTCCGCCAGATTAAAGAGAAAGCCATCCGCCGTCTCAAAGGTCA
The DNA here is from genome assembly GCA_947175535.1 of uncultured Bacteroidales bacterium. Taxonomy (GTDB): domain Bacteria; phylum Bacteroidota; class Bacteroidia; order Bacteroidales; family Muribaculaceae; genus CAG-873. The sequence goes on along the minus strand of CAMWNF010000127.1, from coordinate 2,036 downwards.
GCGCAGCCGCTTACTCAAATCTTATCTCGGCTCATAATCTTACAATTATCATACACTGAAACGGAGTCCGTCAACCATAATTGGCGGACTCCGTCTGTTTTAACACACCTTAAATCATCATCGTTATAAATGTATTGGGAAAAATACATACCTTTGTGTTTTAAGAAATTGCATGCACAAAAGAATTTTGCCATGAAACAGTTCAAAATCTGTCTACTCCTGCTGCTCTCAGTCTTGACTTCCGCCAACACCGTTCAGGCACAACTGTTCGAACGCGCCGAGCAACTGATTCAGACCGCTTTCAGCGACAACAGCTCCGACTCATTGACCGTCGAGGAGCGTTATCGCCGCGATTCCGTCCGACTGCATGAAATGACACTGCAGATGCAGGAGATGAAACTCAACGAAATCCTGCTGCGCAACGAACTTGATAATGCCCTCAACAGGAATCATAAGGCTGATTCACTGAAAACTGCAGAACAACGTCGCGCTGTCGACTCACTGCGCGCCGTGACTGCGGGCGTACCCGTTATTGTTGATGGCGACACTCTTTTCACGCTCTATGCCGCCCGCGGAGGATATTCGCCCTTTGACCGCGCCGAGATGATAAACGATAACCTTCTCAAGATTGGCAAGGACAAAAAGCTGCGCCGCGACTCCGTCCATACCCTCGAGAACGACGGATATACAGATATAATGTACGGCAATCGAATGATTTTCACTCTCTCCGACCAGGATGCCATATGGCAGGGTGTCTCCCGTCAGGTGCTCGCCGACCTTTATACCCCCATCCTCGAAGCCAAGATAAAAGACTTGCAGGAGGGCTACAGCTGGTGGCAGATTGTCAAGCGCGCCGTGCTATTCATCCTTGTGGTTATCGTGCAGTATCTGCTGTTCAAACTGACGAATTATCTTTTCCGCAAGCTGCGCCGACAGATTATCCGTTTCAAGCAGCAGAAACTCAAGCCTATTATTGTCCGCGATTATGAACTGCTCAACACCCACCGTCTCGGGCGCATACTGATTTTCTTCAGCAACATCGTGCGCTATCTTGTGCTGTTGCTTCAGCTCATGTTCACGGTTCCGATTATGTTCGCAATCTTCCCCCAGACCGAAAATCTCGCCCTGAAGATATTCCGCTATATCATCGAGCCGATTAAGATGGTGTTCACGGCGATTGTCGAATACATTCCCAATCTCTTCATCATACTTGTGATATGGTACTGCATAAAGTACATTATCAAGGGCATCCGCTACATCTCAAATGAAATCGAAAACGAGAAACTGAAAATCAACGGTTTCTATCCCGATTGGGCGCGTCCTACCTTCAATATCATCCGCTTTCTGCTCTATGCGTTCATGATTGCGATGATTTACCCCTATCTGCCCGGCTCCAATTCCGGCGTGTTCCAAGGCATATCGGTGTTTGTCGGTCTTATAATCTCGCTCGGTTCGAGCACTGTAATCGGCAACATCATAGCGGGACTTGTCATCACCTATATGCGGCCGTTCAAACTCGGCGACCGCATCAAACTCGATGACACCACCGGTAACGTCATCGAGAAGACTCCGTTCGTCACCCGTCTGCGGACACCGAAGAACGAGGTGGTCACCATACCTAACTCATTCATAATGTCGTCACACACTGTCAACTACAGTGCCTCCGCCCGTCAGTTCGGTCTGATTATCCACACATCGGTGACCATCGGTTACGACGTACCCTGGCGACAGGTCCATCAACTGCTTATCAACGCGGCGCGTATGACTCCCGGCGTTCTCGAAGACCCGAAACCCTTTGTGCTTGAGACAGCGTTGAACGATTACTATCCCTGCTATCAGATTAACGCCTACATCAAAGATGCCGACAACTATGGTCCGATAATGTCTGACCTCCATCAGAATATCCAGGATGTCTTTAACGAAGCCGGCGTCGAAATCATGTCGCCGCAGTATATCGCCACACGCGACGGCAACGCCACAACCATTCCCTCCGACTACCTCAAGACCGATTAATCAGCCAACTGCGGAAGTAAAAA
>CAMWNF010000126.1 GCA_947175535.1 uncultured Bacteroidales bacterium | reverse complement strand
TTTATGAACTTCATAGAGTAGATTTTGAATATATGAATAAGGTAATATTGATGGGATATGTGGGGGGGGACCCTCAGTTGCGATATGTCGAGAGGCGGCCTGTGGCGTCGTTCTCTTTGGCGACTAACGAGCCGGCGCGACGTACGGAAAGCGGAGCGGAGATACCCGAACGCACCGAGTGGCACAATATCGTTATGACCGATGCCGCAGCGGAGTTCGCCGAGAAATATATACGCAAAGGAACACGAATGCTTATAGAAGGGACGCTGCGCACGCGCTTTTGGGAGGACCGGACGGCGATAAAACGTCAGACAACGGAAATATACGTAATCTCGTTTGAATTGCTCGGACGATAGCTTGCTTGCGAAAAAACTAAGGAATTTTTATAAAAAACGTTTTTATTCTTGCAAAATATAAAAGTAATGTGTAGCTTTGTGCAACAATTTCAAACTTTATGACTCGATTTTACGCATATTCCTTTTTCTTTTATTTCTATTTTGAGAAGTAGAAACGGGATTGTCGCGTGAGCCAATAATAAAAAAGTAAACGAAAAATTCTTGATACAATCCCGTTCATCAGACAGCGATGACGGGATTTTTTGATGATATGGCAGATAACACAAAACTAAAAGTAACGATTCAGGGTGTCGCCGGATGTTTCCATGATGCTGCTGCGCGAGAATACTTTGCGGGACGCGAGATTGAGACGGTGCCGTTTGACACTTTTCATGATATGTTTGACGCTCTGGAGGGTGATGCCTCGCTGGTCGGAATCGTGGCGATAGAGAATACCATCGCGGGTAGTCTTCTGCAGAACCATGAGATGCTGCGCCAGAGTAATCTCCGCATTATCGGAGAGCATAAAAAACGTATCTCTCATGTCCTTGCGGCGCTGCCGGGTCAGACTATCGACAGTCTCACGGAGGTCAATTCCCATCCTATGGCGCTGATGCAGTGTGAACAGTTTCTGCGCCGGCATCCCAATCTGAAGATGATTGAGCATTTCGATACGGCGGGAAGTGCCAAGGAGATTGCTGAGAATAATCTGAGGGGACATGCGGCGGTATGCGGTGACTATGCGGCTAAGCTTTATGGTCTTGAGATACTTGAAAGTGGCATAGAGACGAACCGCAGGAATTTCACCCGTTTCCTTATAGTGGCAAATCCGTTGCTCGCTTCTGAAATCGGACCTTCGGAAAAAGATATCAACAAGGCTTCGATAGTATTCACATTGCCTCACACAGGGGGTGCATTGTCGAAGGTTCTGACCATTCTGTCGTTCTATGATATGAACCTGTCGAAAATACAGTCAATGCCTATCATCGGCAGGGAATGGGAGTATAGATTCTATGTTGACCTAACATTCTCGAGCATCGTGCGCTATCATCAGGCGATAGACGCTGTCAGACCTCTCACTAACGAACTTATGACATTGGGTGAGTACACCGATTTTCCTAATCCTCAGCAATCCTGAACTATGAGCATAGCTAAAAAAATCGTGCCTGCCGACCGCGTCGAGGCAATCAAAGAATATTATTTTTCACGGAAACTGCGTGAGCTTGCAAAACTTAACGCTGAAGGTGCCGACATAATCTCGCTCGGTATCGGAGGCCCTGACCGCGCTCCCGGCGGAGATGTCATAGAGACGATGCAGCGCGAACTCGAGAAGGAGAGTAACCACAGCTATCAGTCTCACAACGGTCTGCCGGAACTTCGCCGCGCGTTCGCGGACTGGTACAAGGCTAAATATGGTGTAGACCTGAATCCCGATAATGAAATACAGCCGCTCATCGGTTCGAAAGAGGGTATTCTTCATCTGTCGCTGACGTTCCTGAATCCGGGTGACGGGGTGCTTGTGCCTGACCCGGGTTATCCGACATACAGTTCGGTTAGCCGTCTTGTCGGAGCGGAGATATTCACTTACAATCTGACTGAGGAAGGTGGATGGCTGCCGGACTTTGATGCTCTCGAACGGCTGCCGCTCGAACGAATCAAGCTCATGTGGGTCAATTATCCGCATATGCCGACCGGACGACAGGCAACGCGTGAGACTTTCGAGCGTCTGATTGATTTCGGTCGCCGTCACGGTATCGTAATCGCCCACGATAATCCTTACAGTTTCATCCTCAACCGTGAGCCGCAGAGTATTCTGCAGGTGGAAGGAGCGAAGGAGATTGCCATAGAACTTAATTCGCTTAGCAAGAGTCATAATATGGCGGGATGGCGTGTGGCGATGGCTGCATCAAATCCGACGTTTATATCGTGGCTTCTGAAAGTGAAGAGCAATATCGACTCCGGTCAGTTCAAGCCTCTGATGCTGGCTGCCGCGCAGGCTCTTAAAGCGGGTGATGAGTGGTATGACGAGCTTTATGAGGTCTATGCGGAGCGGCGCAAGATTGCCGAGGAAATTATGAACGAACTCGGTTGCACGTTTGACCCGGCGCAGCGCGGCATGTTTCTCTGGGGCAAAATTCCCGACAGTGCGCCGTCGGGCGAATGGCTCGCCGACGAATTATTCTATAAAGCGAGGGTGTTTATCACTCCGGGTTTCATTTTCGGCAAGAACGGCGAACGCTATGTGCGTATCTCGCTATGTGCAAAACCTGAGAAATTGAGAGAGTCGCTCGAACGCATCCGCGAATACAACAGAAACAAATAACTAAACCGTAAATAATCATTATGCAAGATATTCAGCCATTGTTTCCGACGCTTGACGCGTCAAAACCGATTATAATCGCAGGTCCGTGCAGTGCGGAAACCGAAGAACAGGTGCTCACGACCGCCCGAGAATTAGCTGCCAACGGTATAAAGATATTCCGCGCCGGCATCTGGAAACCGCGTACACATCCCGGAGGCTTCGAGGGCGTCGGGGAAGCCGGTCTGCCATGGCTCAAAAAAGTCAAGGAAGAGACGGGAATGATGGTTTCGACCGAAGTTGCAACACGTCAGCACGTCGAGCAGGCACTCGCAGCGGGAGTCGATATGCTCTGGATAGGTGCCCGTACGTCTGCCAATCCGTTTGCGATGCAGGAGATAGCGGATGCATTGGCAGCAGCGGGCGCGGATGTGCCGGTGCTGGTGAAGAATCCAGTCAATCCTGACCTTGAACTGTGGATCGGTGCCATGCAGCGCATCTACAACGCGGGTATCCGTCGTATCGGAGCCATTCACCGCGGTTTCAGTGCATACGGCAAGCATCTCTACCGTAATCTACCGCAGTGGCGTATCCCTATCGAGTTGCGCCGCCGTTTTCCGAAACTTCAGGTGTTCTGTGACCCGAGCCATATAGGTGGCAAGCGTGAGCTAATCGCCTCGATATCGCAGCAGGCACTCGACATGAGTTTCAGCGGGCTTATCATCGAGAGCCATTGTGACCCGGACTGCGCGTGGAGCGACAAGGCTCAGCAGATTACACCCGAGGTGCTGAATTTCATACTGCACACTCTGGTACTACGTGACAAGTCTACTTCGACAGAGAGTCTCGCACTGCTTCGTCAGCAAATCGACCGCATCGACGACGAGCTGCTCGAACTGCTCGACAAACGTATGCGCGTGGCTTGTGAAATCGGACAGTATAAGAAGGAGCATTCGATGCCGGTCATCCAGGCGGGACGTTACAATGACCTTATGGAGCGGCGTGTTCATTCGGCAGAGGAACTCGGTATGTCGGCGGACTTCATGCGTGCGATACTTGCTGCCATCCATGAGGAATCGGTGCGCAAACAGATTGAAATCGTTAACGGTCATCCTCTCGGAAAATGAAAATACTGATACTCGGAGCCGGTAAAATGGGCTCGTTCTTCTGTGATTTGCTGTCGTTCGACCACGATGTTGCGGTCTATGACCCGAATCCGCAGCGCTTGCGTTTCACTTTCAATTGCCGGCGGTTTACGTCGCTCGACGAGGTCGATGAGTTTGAACCGCAGTTGGTCATCAACGCCTCGACGGTTAAATATACGATTCCGGCTTTTGAAGCCGTGTTGCCGCATCTTCCGTCGACTGCTATCCTGAGCGACATCGCTTCGGTCAAGACTGGTCTGCCGGAGTTTTACGCTACTTGCGGACATCCGTTCGTGTCGACACATCCGATGTTCGGACCGACGTTCGCGTCGTTGAGCAATCTGTCGAACGAGAACGCCATCATAATCACCGAAGGTGACCATCTCGGCAAGGTGTTTTTCCGCGATCTATACAACAGGCTGCATCTTCATATCGAAGAGTACACTTTCGCTGAGCATGACCTGACGATAGCTTATTCGCTATCGATACCGTTCGCGTCGACGCTGGTGTTCGCATCGACAATGAAGCACCAGGATGCTCCGGGGACGACCTTCAAACGTCATATGGCGATAGCCAACGGGCTTATGAGCGAAGATGATTATCTCCTGAGCGAAATACTTTTCAATCCTAACACATCGGCGCAGCTTGAGCAAATCAGTGATAAATTAGCTGAGCTGAAGACGATAGTCGATGCGCGCGACAGTAAGGGTATGAAAGAGTATCTCGACCGCGTGCGTGAGAACCTGAAGTGATTGCAAACGAGGCAATATCAATTTGTTTGTGGGAAGCGGGTGAGGCCTATAATAGGCTGTCTTCCCTGAGGGTGGGGAAATCGGGGGACGCTGTTGTCAGACAGCTATCCGCCTATCCTTTTGTAGTAGGTTTTCCTGTTTGGGAAAACTGGAATGGGTAGTAATAGTGGGTAATAGTAGTGGGGTAGTGGTTAAACAAAGCCATGGTTTTTGTTTTCGATGGCAAAGTTATAGGGAAATTTGACGCGAAACCCGGATTTTTTGTGGTGGTGGGCGGTTTTAACGTGGGTTAAAATCGCGGTTTGCTATGTGGGATATTGATGGAGAATTGGTTAGGGGTGGTTTGCGGGAGAGGATTTTTTGGACGAGTCGGACGGGGAATCTCGCGCGGAGGCGCAGAGGGCGCGGAGAGGAAATGGAGAGAAGGGTAGATAAGGAGGGGTGATGAAATTCGATTTGGTGTGTCTTTCAGACACATTTTTTTGTGATTCGGATTCCGTGGGCATTTCGCCTTTCGGCTCTATGCCCACGGTTATGGGTTGGGATGCCCTTGCGGGCATCTCGCAAGGGTATCACGCAAGGGTCACGCAAGGGCGCGGAGAGGGAGGGTTGGTCTAATGGGACTAATGGGACTAATTGGGATAATGGGCGGTGATGTGCGACATCTACGATGCCGATTGGATTTTTCTTTTCTCTTTCCACAAGCTGCGCACGGCTCTGCCGCGCTGGCATGTGGCTATTATTGTTTCGCGGCTATGCCGCGGGACGGCTGCTCCGGGGAGCAGCCCTACACTAGTGAGGATGGTAGCTGAGATAGCTACTATAGCTTTTTGCTGAGGTAGGTGCAGGGGCGGGGGAATGATGGGGCGATGTTCTAGTGTGGTGCTTGGGTATGAAATTATAAATTTAAGTATAATGTATTATTATTTTGTTTGGTGCTGAAATTTGTATAATTTTGTATTACAGACCGTCTGAAGCCTCAGTGCCAGGTCATAGGGACGGTTGGTGAAATATTTGAAAAGCGTTTATCCGCGCTGATTCTTGACGAACTGGAATGTCTCGCAAACTTTCAT
>CAMWNF010000125.1 GCA_947175535.1 uncultured Bacteroidales bacterium | reverse complement strand
GTATAATGAAGTCTATACACCTTGGAATTTCCGTGGATGGTGGGATTTCGGTTCGGGTGCGCTCGGCGACATGGCGAATCACATTCTCCATGTCCCGTTCAGAGGACTTAACTTAGGCTACCCGACTGCCGTAATCGGAAGCTCGACCATGCTTATGAGCGATTCTTGTCCGACAGCAGAAAAAATCACATTCAAATTCCCTGCACGCGACAATCTGCCCAAGATGGCTCTTCCTCCGGTCGAACTCACATGGTACGATGGTGGTCTGATGCCCAATCTCCCAGACGATATGCCCGAAGGAATCAAGTTCGACCCCAACGGTGTCGCCGTACTTTATGGAACTAAAGACACAATGATTGTCGGCAACAGTGGCTATGCACCCTTCCTCTGCTCAGGTCGTGACCCTGAGGTTCCTCAGTTATGCCGCGTGGTTGAAAACGACAACCATCAGCAGGATTGGATACGTGCATGTAAGGAAAGTCCCGAAAACCGTGTGCCTTGTGAATCCGATTTTATGTATTCCGGTCCACTTAACGAGATGATAACCATGGGTGTCGCTGCTGTCCGTCTGCAAGGTCTCAATCAATGGCTTGGCTGGGACGGAGAGAACATGGTTTTCACAAATATTCCTGTCGATGCGACAATCTCCAATATCATCGAAGATAAATTCCGCATCACAGACGGTCATCCGACATTCGAACGCACATACACAGAACCTGTCGACGCCAACCCCTATGCCGCCGGTCTGATACGTCCCGTCTACCGCGACGGCTGGACTCTCCCTGAGATGCCTGTAATATAATTCGAAATAAATATATAAACTATAACCTTAAAAACTAATCTTATGTCTGATCTTTCAAGAAGAGATTTTCTTAAAAAAAGCGGTATCGCACTCGCCGGTATGATGGTCGCTCCGACTATTGTGCCTGCTTCGGTGCTCGGTAAAAGTGCCAGCTACACCGCTCCGAGTGATAAACTTAACATCTTAGGTGTCGGCATCGGCGGTCGTGGTGCCGCTGACCTCGCGGCTATGGAGACTGAAAACATCATCGGTCTTTGCGACTGCGATTGGAAATATGCCAAACATATCTTCGATAAATATCCCAACGCAAAGCGTTACAACGACTACCGCCGCATGTATGACGACATGCTCAAGGATGCTGATGCCGTCATGGTAGCAACTGCTGACCATACCCACGCCATCATCGCAGCCGACGCCATCGTCGCCGGAAAGCATGTCTATGTTGAAAAACCGCTTACGCTCTACCCCTACGAATCACGACTCCTTACCAACCTTGCAAAAAAACATAAGGTTGCTACACAGATGGGTAATCAGGGGGCGTCGAGCGCAGGCTCTCGCAAGGCTATCAACTGGCTGCGCAACGGTGAAATTGGAGAAGTAACCCGCATCGAGTCATTCACCAACCGTCCTATCTGGCCGCAGGGCATGGCAGCTCCAAAGAACTCGATGCCTGTTCCCAAGACCCTCAACTGGGACGCGTTCATCGGTCCGGCAAAATTCCGCCCTTATAACGCAGCTTATACACCCTGGAACTTCCGCGGATGGTGGGATTTCGGTTCGGGTGCGCTTGGCGATATGGCAAACCATATCCTTCAGGTTCCATTCAAAGGACTTGAGCTCGGTTATCCGACCGCTGTTATAGGTAGCTCTACCATGCTCATGAGCGACTCTTGTCCGTCAGCTGAAAAAATCACGTTCAAATTCCCCGCACGTGACAACCTGCCCCGTCTCGCCCTTCCCGCAGTCGAACTGACATGGTATGACGGTGGCCTGATGCCTAACCTTCCCGACAACATGCCCGAAGGCAAGAAATTCGACCCCAACGGAGTTGCAGTTCTTTACGGTACAAAAGACACAATGGTTGTCAGCACATATGGCTACGACCCCATTCTCTGCTCCGGACGTAACCCCGAAGTTCCCGAAGTTTGCCGCGTAGTGGCAGAAGACAATCACCAGCAGGACTGGATTCGCGCATGTAAAGAAAGCCCCGAAAACCGCGTGCCAAGCGAATCAGACTTCATGTTCTCCGGTCCGCTCAACGAAATGATAACCATGGGTGTCGCTGCAGTTCGTCTGCAGGGTCTCAACCAATGGCTTGACTGGGATGGCGAAAATATGCGCTTTACCAATATCCCTGCCGATGCGACCATATCTAACGTTATCGAAGACAAATTCCAAATCCATGACGGTCACCCGACATTCGACCGTACTTATACCGAGCCCGTCGACGCAAATCTATATGCTGCTCAGCTCATCAAGCCGGTTTACCGTGACGGTTGGGTACTTCCCGAAATGCCCGTATTGTAATTATATATTATAATGTTTCGAATAATGAAAAAGACTATTATACTTGCGGCTTCTGCCGCCCTCCTCTTCCCTGTCGTTCTTTCTTCTTGCAAAAGCAAAGCCGCTACAGAAGAAGCTCCAGCATCAGAAACAGCAGTATTGGCTGTTTCTACAGAATGCTACGGCGACGAAACAACTGAAGCTGAATTTCCTGTCGACGAAGAAGGTTATATCGTGATTTTCGACGGCAGCAGCCTCAACGGCTGGCGCGGTTATGGCAAAGACCATGTTCCCGACCGCTGGTCAATCGAAGACAGTTGCATGCACTTTGTTAGAGGTGAAGGCGAAGGTGGCGACATTATGTTCGCACATAAGTTTGACAACTTCGACGTTCAATTCGAGTGGAAAGTTTCTGAAGGGGCCAACTCCGGTTTCTTCTATCTTGGCGAAGAAGCTCAGAGTCCCGAAGGAAACCTCGAATATCTCTGCATGTCGGCACCTGAATATCAGATACTCGACAACGCTAATCATCCTGACGCGAAACTTGGCATCGACGGTAACCGTCAGTCTGCATCTCTCTATGACATGATTCCTGCAAAGCCTCAGAATTCCAAACCTTGGGGCGAATGGAACACCGCACGCGTTACTGTAAAGGACGGAAAAGTGACTCACTATCAGAATGGTGAAGTCGTTCTCGAATATGAATTGTGGACTCCCGAATGGACCGAACGTCTCCAGAATTGCAAATTCAGCGAAGAAGCATGGCCGGCAGCCTTCGCTCTGCTTAACAACAAACATGCGGGCCACATGGCATTTCAGGATCACGGCGACGAAGTGTGGTATCGCAACGTCCGAGTAAAAGAACTTTAATCCGCAAGATTTTCCGATTATGAAGAAATCAATATTATTTTTTGTTACGGCTGCCGCATTGATTACCTCATGCGGCAACCGTAACTGCAATTGTAATTGCAAAGACTGCTGTAATAATAATTCTGCTACCGAAGCTCCCGCGAAAGAAAACAAAGGCGAATACAAAATCGCAGACCGCGCGCAGACCGATATTACTGACTATCCTGTCGACGAAGAAGGTTACACCGTTCTTTTCGACGGAAAAACTCTTGACGGTTGGCGCGGCTACGGCATGGATGAAACTCCTGCAAGCTGGAACGTCGATGACGGCGCCATCCATCTCGTTGGCTCCGGCACAGGAGAAGCTCAGATGGAAGGCGGCGGCGACCTTATTTTCCCCCACAAATTCAAAAATTTCGAACTCGAACTCGAATATAAGATTTCTAAGGGCGGCAACTCCGGAATTTTCTATCTCGCTCAGGAAGCTACTGCAAACGAAGACGGAGAGGATGTCTATCTTCCTATCTGGCAGTCAGCATCAGAATATCAGGTGCTTGACAACGATAACCACGAAGATGCCAAACTGGGTGTCGACGGCAATCGTCAGGCAGCATCGCTCTATGACATGATTCCCGCCAAGCCGCAGAACGCCAAGCCTCACGGCGAATGGAACAAAGCCAAAATTACAGTCTACAAAGGCACTGTCATCCACAGCCAGAACGGTGAAAACGTCCTCGAATACCATCTTTGGACTCCGAAATGGAAACAAATGCTTAAAGACAGTAAATTCAACGAAAACGGCGATTTCCCCTGTGCTTACAAGCTGATGTTGAACATGGGCGGCGAAAACCATGAAGGCTACATAGGACTCCAAGATCACGGCGACGATGTATGGTATCGTAACATACGCGTTAAAGAACTTGAATAATCAAACCTACTAACATAAACACAATGAATTATAAATCATCATTCTTATCATTCGCCCTTGTCGCTGCTGCCGCACTCACATCATGCTCTCCCGCGCAGAAAACAGCAGAAGAAGCTCCCGACAAAGACATCTCCATCCAGCTTTATTCGCTCCGCGAAGTTATCGGAGACTCAGCCCGTTATGCTGAAAATCATGACTCCGTATTCAACCGCCTAAGCGAAATGGGTTATAAATCTGTCGAGACAGCCAATTATGTTAATCGTAAATTCTACGGCGTCACTCCCGAACAGTTCAAAGCTGATTGCGAAGCTGCAGGGCTGACAGCTCTGTCTTCACATGCAACCCGCGTCCTCACCCCGGAAGAAATTGCAGCTCATGACTTCACCGAGGCAATGAAATGGTGGGACGACGCAATAGCTGACCACAAAGCAGCCGGCATGACCTACATTGTTACCCCTTGGAGTTCAATGCCTAATAACCTCGAAGAAGCTCAGACTCTCTGCGACTATCACAATGCAATCGGTGAAAAATGCCGTGAAGCCGGTCTGAAATACGGTTATCACACTCACTCGATGGAATTTGATAAAATTCCCGGTACAGAGACGGTTTGGATGGACTATCTCGTAGAAAACACTGCTCCCGAAAATATGTTCTGGCAGCTCGACACATATCTTGCAGTCAAAGCAGGTGCGAGTCCTGTCGAATATATCAAGAAATATCCCGGTCGCATTGTCATGCTCCACGTAAAAGATAAATACGAACTTGGTCAGAGCGGTATGGTTAACTTCGAACCAATATTCCTCGCAGCCGAAGCTTCAGGTATGAAAAACTATGTCGTAGAGCAAGAAGGCACTGACGGCACACACTCTGTCGTTGATGCTGCAGGCATGAACGCCGACTATCTCCGCCACGCTGACTTCGTAAAGGCTAAATATTAATTTTCCATTAATATTTAATCCTACAATAAAGCCTGCTCCGAATAAAAAAACGGGGCAGGCTTTTCTTCACTGTTATCCTATATTAATCCTCTACATACTCCAAGACATCAGCAGGCTGACAATCAAGAGCTTTGCAGATTGCATCCAATGTTGAAAATCTTATCGCTTTTGCTTTACCGGTTTTTAGTATCGATAAATTTGCCATCGTAATACCTACTTTCTCTGATAGCTCCATCAAAGATATCTTGCGACGAGCCATCATAACGTCAAGGTTCACAATTATTGCCATAATAATATCTATTAAATTGTCAATCTCTGATCTTCTACTATATTTTCGCCGAGCTTATATAACCATGCGAATATCAACAGAAGCATTCCGTTTATCATGTACAATACCGCACCCGGTTTAAAAATCACGTCTAATACAAAATGCCACTCTAATTCAAGGTTACTTATGTGCAAACGCCACAATTCAAAAAATAGAGGTTCAAGAAAAGTACATAATGCAGCCCAATACAACCAAACGTGATTATTAGACACAAACAAAACTCCTGTCTTTATTTTACTTATAACTTTTCCCAAAAATACTAATAAGAAAACGCAAAAACAAATATTGAGAAAAACCGGAGCGTAAAAGATAAATTTTGAATATAAAGAATTCAAAAAATTATAGTTTCTGAACATTAAGTTATAGACAGCATAACAAAG
>CAMWNF010000124.1 GCA_947175535.1 uncultured Bacteroidales bacterium | reverse complement strand
AATACCAATAGTACAAATATCTTATCTGATACTTGGAGTATGCCGTATCTTACAGTACGGCATCTCCTGTATCATAAAATATAATAACAATGGAATTAGTATTTACAATCTTTGTCGGAATAGTTATCGGAGCCGTTGATGCAGTCCCGATGTTTCTCAAAAAAATGGATAAGGCAAACTGTTGGTCTGCTTTCGTCCAGTATGTGGTGGTAACTTTCATAATATTCAACACCACACTTCCTCAGTTGAATGTCAACAACTTCTTATCTGGTCCGATTATATCAGTCCTGATGGCTCTGCCTATGGTGGTTATGATTGCCAAGAACGAAAAGAAAGCAGTTCCGATTGTGCTTGTCAATGCGGTTGTTTTAGGGTTGATAATAGCGTTAATGAAGCATTTCTGCGCATCGTGGTTTGTATGAATCAGATAATAGCAACTCCTGATAGCATCGCTGCTTGTGGATTATACTGTGGAGCATGTCGCAAATTCTTGCATCGGAAATGTTCCGGATGCAAGAATAACGAGAAAGCATCGTGGTGTAAAATTCGCCAATGTTGCATAAGCAAAGACTATCATACCTGTGCCGAATGTGAACGGGAAGTCAAAGAGTGTAAAACTTATTCCAACTTCATCAGTAAAGTGTTCGCTCTAATTTTCAATTCAGACCGTCCGGCCTGCATTCGTTATATCAAAGAGCACGGCGAAATGGCGTATGCAGAAGAAATGGCAAAGCGAAAAAACCAGACCATAAAACGGAAATAATATGAAACCAACCATTATCACGGTTCTAACATTGGCATTAGCTGTATTATTCGGTTCATGCAACGACCAATCAGATTCTCCAATATACGGGAATTGGAGGCTTGAAAAGTATAATTGTATTGCTACATCATCTTATGGGCTTACACAAGTCGATAAGAACGAGAATTATGTGTTGCAGTTAGATAATACCGGTGTATTTTACTGTACAACAGACTGCAATAATATCTCCGGCAATTTTGAGACGGATAAAACAACACTTGCGTTCTCCAATATATCCCTCACTGAAAAAGCCATTGAAGGCATAATTTCTTGTGATGATATGCTACTGGAGAGAAGTATCGAGGCAAATCTTAGATGTATCAAATCTTATGAGCTAAAAGATACGTCCACGATGTACTTAATGGATGCTGATAATCATATCCTGATTGTACTAACAAAATAATAGGCAAGAAATTATGAATCGAATAATCGTTGCGGCTTTTATAGCTGCTTGCTGTATGGTTAAAGCTATGGCTCACGATAAAAATATATCGGGCGCATGGCGTGGCACTCTAAAAATAACTCCGCAAGTAGAGTTGAAAATTGTGTTTAATTTCAAGATTGGAGAAGATGGGAAACCGTCCGTAACGCTTGATTCTCCGGATCAGGGAGCATATGGAATAGCTGGAGAAGTGAATTTCATTTCATCCGATTCTGTAAATGTGGCAGTCAGACGCATCGGATTGGCGTTTGCCGGACGGAAACACGACGGTAAGCTGATTGGGAAATGTAGTCAGGGCGCAATGAGTATCAATCTTGAATTATCTCCGGGAACAGTGGAATTAAAGCGGCCTCAAACTCCCAAACCGCCATATCCATACATAACAAAGGAAGTTAAGTTCAATAACTTATCAGATAACGTTACTCTTGCTGGAACACTTACGTTGCCTAAGAGTTTTACAGAGGCAACTCCGGTTGTCGTAATGGTGACTGGCAGTGGATTGCAAAACCGCGATGAAGAAATTTTCGGGCATAAACCATTTGCCGTTATAGCAGACTATCTTGCTCGTAATGGTATCGCCTCATTACGGTATGATGACAGAGGGTATGGAGATTCCTCTGGCGATGGTAAGATCGCAACGACTAAAGATTTTGCAAAGGACGCGAAAGCAGCATTGGAATATATGCGAGCAGAAGAGAAATTCAATAATATCGGTGTGTTAGGACATAGTGAGGGGTCAACTATCGCTTTTATGTTGGGAGCTAAAAATGATTCTGAACTATTTGTCAATCCCTCATTTATTATTGCAATTGGCGCACAGGCAGTTCGTGGCGACACGGTTCTGGTAGATCAGAATGCGACAATATTAAGGCAGGGAGATACGCCGACTGATTTAGTGACGGACTATGTAAAAGCTCTACATAAGATGTATGAACTGAAAATAATGAAAGGTAACAGCGTAGCTTCTGACAGTATTGAAGCTATATGTTCAGATTGGGGAAATACTCCCGTTCATGCTTCTTTGAAAGCCAATCTTAAAAAGATTGCATCTGACTCCAACCCATGGTTAAATTTCTATATTGGTCTTTCGCCGGCTGAAAGCATTGCGAAAACAGATTGCCCGATATTCGTGCTTTATGGGGAAAAGGACATACAAGTTCGTCCGGAGCTGAATATACCTCAAATGCAGCGAATCGCACCCGAAGCGACAGTAAAACTTTATCTTGGACTTAATCACCTTTTCCAGCACGCTCAAACAGGCGCAGTACCAGAATACGGAACGATTGAAGAAACAATCGCCCCCGAAGTCCTTCAGGATATTGTCAATTTTATATCCTTCAACCGTCATTAAATTTATGATTTCAATCCGCAAGCTGATCTCCTGTGGCTATATTCTAATATTTATACTAATAGGAATAATTATTTATTGCTATCAGTATGAATGGAAAAGGCTTGATGCATTAGAAAAGGAGAATCAAGCCACGGATGAATTGCGTCGGTATGTTAACGACTTAAATTTTCGTTTAACAAGAATTTCTCTGTTAGGAGAAACCATATTAGAATGGGATAATAAAGATATTGAAACTTACCATTTGCAGCGTATTGCAGTGGACAGTATACTATGTTATTTCATGTCTATCTATCCATCTGAACACATTGACAGTTTGCGCCATATTTTAGAAGATAAAGAAAAGCAAATATGTCAGATTGTGCAGATACTTGATGAGCAAAAAATCATCAAGGAAAGGATCGCTCGACGAGTACCTGCCATTGTACAAAAAAGCACGCAAGAGCGCCCCCAAAAAACAAGAAGAAAAGGATTTTTAGGCATATTCGGCAAAAAGGAGGAAACAAAGCCTACCGTGACTACCATGATGCTCCAATCATTCAATCAGAATATGATAGCTGAACAGCAGACTAAAAGCCGAACCCTATCAGAATATGCCGACAGCCTTACCGCACGAAATACTGAACTAAACAGACAACTACAAGAGTTAATTATTCAAATAGACGGTAAGGTACAAGCCGATTTGCAAAAAAGAGAAGTTGATATAACTGCCATGCGTGAACAGTCGTTTATACAAATAAGTATTTTGACTGTTTTTATTTTTCTTCTATTAGTGATCTCTTATATTATTATACATTGGGATAGTAACCGCATCAAACAGTATAAACGTAAAACTGCAGATTTAATAGGACAACTGCAACTGTCTATTCGGCAAAATGAGGAACTTATAGCCTCCCGCAAAAAAGCAGTGCATACCATCACCCATGAACTACGTACACCGCTGACAGCAATAATCGGCTATGCCGGATTGATGCAGAAGGATTGCAATGCTGATAAAATCGGATTGTATATCCAAAACATCCAGCAATCTTCCGAGCGTATGCGTGAAATGCTCAACACGTTGCTGAGTTTCTTCCGTCTAGACAACGGTAAGGAACAGCCGAATTTTGCCCCATGCAGAATTTCAACAATCACCCACACACTTGAAACGGAGTTTATGCCTGTTGCAATAAGCAATGGTCTGGCTCTTATGATAGATTGCCGCACGGATGCCGTTGTCTTGACCGATAAAGAGCGTATCCTGCAAATCGGGAATAATCTTCTGTCAAACGCCATCAAGTTTACCGAGAGCGGCGGCGTATCTCTGACAACGGATTATGATAACGGTTTGCTGAAGCTTATTGTCGAAGATACAGGAACAGGCATGACCGAAGAGGAACAGCAACGCGTATTCGGGGCGTTTGAACGTCTGTCAAACGCCGCTACAAAGGACGGCTTCGGACTGGGGTTGTCCATCGTGCAGCGTATTGTGTCAATGCTTGGCGGCACAATACGGCTGGAGAGCGAGAGAGGCAAAGGAAGCCGATTCTCGGTTGAAATCCCCATGCAGACAGCCGAAAAACTGCCGGAACAGTTCAATTCAAGGTCCGTTCGTCACAATGAAGCATATCATAATGTAATTGCCATAGATAATAACGAAGTTTTGCTTCTGATGCTGAAAGAAATGTATGCACAGGAAGGCGTACACTGCGACACCTGTACCGATGCAGCGGAACTGATGGAAATGATACGCCGGAAAGAATATTCTCTGCTGCTTACTGATCTGAATATGCCGGAGATAAACGGCTTTGAATTATTGGAATTGTTGCGTGCTTCAAACGTGGGCAATGCAAAGACTATTCCGGTGGTCGTGACTACCGCATCAGGCAGTTGCAGCAAGGAGGAGCTTATGGAACGTGGATTTGCCGGATGCCTGTTCAAACCTTTCTCCATATCGGAACTAATGGAAGTTTCAGATAACTGTGCCCTGAATATGACACAGGATGAAATGCCGGATTTCTCCACCTTGTTATCCTATGGCAATGAATCTGTTATGCTGGAGAAGCTGATAACGGAAACCGCAAAGGAAATGCAGGCGGTCAGGGATGCGGAACAACGGAAAGACTTTCAAGAACTGGACGCCCTTACACACCATCTTCGCAGCTCGTGGGAGATACTCCGTGCCGACCAACCGTTGAGGGAACTTTATAAACTGATTCATTGCGAGAATACGCCAGATTGGGAGGCAATACACAATGCTGTAAAAACTGTTTCGGATATGGGTTTAATGATTATTAAAATGGCAAAAGAAGAAAGGAAGAAATACAACAATGGATAAAACAAAAATAATCGTGGTGGAGGACAACATCGTGTATTGCGAGTTTGTCTGCAACCTGCTGGCACGGGAGAAATTCCGTACCGTGCAGGCTTTCCACCTCTCGACAGCGAAGAAACTTCTGCAACAAGCCGCTGACGGGGACATAGTGGTTTCTGACCTGCGTTTACCCGACGGTGACGGCATCGACCTGTTGCGCTGGATGCGCAAGGAGGGCATGACGCAGCCGTTCATCATCATGACCGACTATGCCGAAGTGAATACGGCGGTGGAAAGCATGAAACTCGGTTCGCTGGACTACATACCCAAACAGTTGGTCGAGGACAAACTTGTGCCTCTGCTCCGCAGCATACTGAAAGAACGGAATGTCGGGCGGAGCCGTATGCCCGTGTTTGCCCGTGACGGTTCCGCCTTTCAGAAAATCATGCACCGGATAAGGCTGGTAGCCCCAACTGACATGAGCGTGCTGATATTCGGGGAGAACGGCACGGGCAAAGAGCATATCGCCCATTTGCTGCACGACAAGAGCAAGCGGGCAGGAAAACCGTTTGTGGCTGTGGACTGCGGTTCGCTCACCAAAGAACTTGCGCCGTCGGCGTTTTTCGGACACGTCAGAGGGGCGTTCACCGGTGCGGACAGTGCCAAGAAAGGATATTTCCATGAAGCCGAAGGCGGCACGCTGTTTTTGGACGAAGTGGGCAACCTCGCACCGGAAACCCAACAGATGCTTCTGCGTGCCATACAGGAGCGGCGATACCGCCCCGTTGGTGATAAGACGGATAGAAGTTTCAATGTCCGTATTATCGCTGCCACCAACGAGAATCTGGTAAAAG
>CAMWNF010000123.1 GCA_947175535.1 uncultured Bacteroidales bacterium | reverse complement strand
TGTGACCCTCAACGGTTTTCAAGACCGCCGCAATCGACCACTCTGCCATCTCTCCAAATTTGTTGCCGGAGACCTCTTGTCTCTGTTTTTGCGTTGCAAAGGTAGATATAATTTTTTTTATATGCAAGTGTTTTTAATGGTTGCGGAAAAATTATTTTTGAAAATACAGTCGAAAAGTCAGGTTTCATGCGGGTGTAAAGAGGTTCATGGATAGCTTTACATAAGTTAAAAGGGATTGACAGCCAAAAAGGTAATGAATTGCGTTGTACCATTTACTAATTTTGCATCGTATTCTTCGGCTCGACAGATTCTATTCAGATTATTTACCTTCCACTATGAAGAAATTTACCGGACAAATCACAGAAATCATCATCCACTGCACTGCCACACCACCTGCCCGCAATCTTCACGTCTCAGATATAACGCGCTATCATCGTCAGCGAGGCTTCGAGACCATCGGTTATCACTATCTAATCACTCTTGACGGTACGGTCGAACAGGGTAGGGCGACCGACTATATCGGTGCTCATTGCCTCGGTCACAACGACCGTTCAATCGGCGTAGCCTATGTCGGCGGTGTCGATGCTGCCGGCACACCCTGCGACACACGTACGCCAGCTCAGCGCCGCTCGCTTATGCAGCTTGTCTCAGAACTCCGCCGTCGCTATCCGGCTGCAACCGTGCATGGTCATCGCGAATTTGCCGCTAAAGCGTGTCCGTGCTTCGATGTTGCCGGTGAATATCGTTAAACGTCAGCGCAATACTCCTATGAATGTGAACACCGCAAAACTGACCCTTTCGGTCTTCATGGCAGCATCCCTGACCGCTTGCTGCACATCAAAAACGCAACACTCTTATAGTGCAGCGACAGAGACGACTCATGGCAATCATTCCGCAGACTCCATCGGTCTTGCTTATCTCCAGTCGGTAGTCTTCGATAAACCTTATCTCGAAATAATTCGCCACACTCCGACTGACACCGTCCGTGTGATTTGCCGTGCGGAAAAAGCTACGGTCACCAGTCGCGCGAAAGTTAAAGCCACCAGCCGGGCAGTCGACAGTGTTATGTTGTCGACTTCCGTATCCGAAACCGGCATTACCGAACGTGTCGCGTCTCAGTCTAAATTGCCCTTCGGCTTGAAATTATTGTCTGTACTGTTGCTACCGTTGCTTATTGTCCTATCATGGCGAGGAATTCGTTCTCGTCGATGATTGGAATACCGAGACTACGCGCTTTTTCGAGTTTGGCTGGTCCCATGTTATCCCCCGCAAGCACATAATCAGTCTTCTTCGAAATCGACGAAACATTCTTGCCGCCGTTCATCTCGATAAGCTTCTTATACTCGTCGCGGCTGTAACGCGAGAACACTCCGCTGATAACAAATGATTTGCCGCCGAGCATATCTGTGCGCCCCTCTTCGCTTTCCGCTGCCATCTCGAATTGCACTCCGGCGGCACGCAGACGCTCGATGTTCCTTCGGTTCTCTTCATTGGCAAAATATCCGATTATGCTTTCAGCTATTCGCGGTCCGACATCCTCGAGGTTCATCAGCTCGATTATCGACATCTCAGCCAGACGGTCGATAGAACCCACGGTGCGGGCTATCTTACGGGCGGTTGTTTCGCCGACATATGGTATTGACAGAGCGAACAGCACGCGGTCGAACGGCACCTCCTTGCTCGCCTCAAGACCTTCTCTGACGCGCTCTGCGCTGCGCGGTCCGAAGCCTTCGAGTGTCAGCAGCTGCTCGCGCGTCAGGTCATAGAGGTCAGCCGGAGTCCGTGCATATCCTGCCGCATATAGCGCGGCTGCAGTTTCGTCGCCGATGCCGTCGATGTTCATCATCCTACGCGCAACAAAGTGCTCTATCCTGCCGATTAGCTGTGGCGCGCAGCCGTAGTGGTTGGGGCAAACCCATGCTGCCTCGCCGTCGACACGCACGAGCGGTGTGCCGCACACCGGACAGTGACTTACGAATTCGACCGGTTTTGCGTCTGCTCTCCGCGCAGCCTTGTCTACGCCGGTTATCTTCGGAATGATTTCGCCGCCTTTCTCCACATAGACCATATCGTCTTCGTGGATATCGAGCGAACGGATGATATCTTCGTTGTGGAGCGACGCGCGCTTCACGATAGTGCCGCTGAGCAAAACAGGTTCGAGATTTGCCACCGGAGTGATGTAGCCGAGCCTTCCGACATCGAACGACACAAATTTAAGTCGTGTCAGAGCGCGTTCGGCTGCGAACTTATATGCTATCGCCCATCTCGGCGATTTCGCGGTGAAGCCGAGATTAAGCTGCTGTCGCAGTGAATTGATTTTGAACACAAGTCCGTCGGTCGCTACCGGAAGCTCCTTTCGCGCCGTGTCCCAGTGGTTTATATAGCGGTCGACTTCCGATATGTCGTGCAGCACGGTCATCGCGTCCGACACTTTGAACCCCCAGCGACGCGCAGCCATCATATTGTCGTAATGATTGTCGAAAGGCAGGTTCTCGCCGAGCAGATAATAGAAATATGCGTCAAGACCGCGTGAGGCCACGATAGCCGGATTGAGCATCTTCAATGTCCCGGCGGCTGCGTTGCGCGGATTGGCGAAAAGCGGTTCGCCGTTACGTTCACGCTCCTCGTTCAGGCGGTCAAAAGCCTTCCATGGCAGCACTATCTCGCCCCTGATTTCAAAGCTTTCGGGCCAGTTGTCACCACTTAGCACAAGGGGTATGCTCTTGATGGTCATGACGTTCTCCGTGACGACATCTCCTTTCTCGCCGTCGCCGCGCGTGACGGCTCTCACTAATCGTCCGTTCTCATATATGAGCGATATGCCTGTGCCGTCGAACTTCATTTCGCCGACTATTGTCGCCTGTTGTCCCGAAAGGGCTGTCTGCGTGCGTTTGACCCATTCGTCGACCTCTTCGATTGAATATGTGTTGCCGAGCGACAGCATAGGGTAGATATGCGCCGCCTGAGTGAAACCCTTCGAAATATCTGAGCCGACACGATGGGTGGGTGATAGCGGGTCGTCAAACTCAGGATGTTCGTGCTCGAGCGTCTCGAGACGTTTCATCATCTCGTCAAACTCACGGTCGCCGATTTCCGGCGCGTTCTCCACATAGTATTTATAATTGTGACGGTTCAGCTCATCGCGCAGCCGCTTGATTTCAGACGCAATATTTTCCATAAAAATGATTGTAAAAATGTATCAGCAAAAATAAGAAATAAATCCTAATCCGCCAATATATGATAATCAAACTGTTTTATGCTTTTTTTAATAAAGGGTGGGGTTGAGTATAAGTTGATGTAATCCAACTAATTACCCCCTCCTATGCGATTTTTAAGATAAAATATGTGTAAAAATGTTTGTATGAATGAAATTCATTCGATAAATTTGCAGTCTGATTAAAGCTTTAATAACCAAAAAATAATTTCGGTCAATACACACTTTACTCACACAACAGGTTTTCTCTGTCCCAAAAGCCTTACTACGACACATATATGAAAAGACATATATTATATAATATGAATAACTATGTAAAAGCGGCTCTGTGCTCATTGTTGCTGGCGGTCGGCATTGTTCAGTCAGCCGGTGCTCAGGTTGCTCTTAAAACCAATCTTCTTTACGACGCCGCCCTGTCGCCGAACCTTGGCTTAGAAGTTGCGGTGGCTCCGAAATGGTCCCTCGATTTGTCCGGCAACCTCAACGCCTGGACGCTCGATAACGGACGCCGTTGGAAGCACTGGCTCGTGCAGCCTGAAGTCCGTTACTGGTTCTGCGACCGTTTCTCCGGTCACTTCATCGGTGCCCACCTTCTCGGCGGTCAGGTCAACATCGGCGGTCTCAACCATGCCTACAGTTTCCTTGGCAAAGATGTCGACCTTCACAACCGTCGCTATCAGGGTTGGTACGGCGGTGCGGGCGTAGCTTACGGCTACACTTGGATTCTCGCCAAACACTGGAGTCTTGAAGCCGAAATCGGCGTCGGATGGATTTATACCCGCTATGATGTCTTTCCGTGCCGCACATGCGGTACGAAACTGGCGACAGACCGCACTCACAATTACTTCGGCCCCACCAAGGCTGCCATTAACCTTGTCTACGTATTCTGATTATGATGACCAGATTTTTACATATCGTCTCATTCATGATTTGCGGAGCGTTCTTCGCTGCCGCACTTCCCAAAGTGTCGACCGATGCGTTGCAGATGCGCGACATTGACGTCGTCCACACCGATGACAACTTCTTTGTGAAGATGACCCTCGACCTGACACCTTATAAGAAAATGGAGAGCAACCGTGAGGTAATCCTCACTCCGATGATTGTTGCCGGTGCCGACACCCTCGCTTTGCCGTCGCTGATGGTCGCAGGTCGTGCGCGTTATTATCTCTGGCTCCGTCAGAACGAGAAGAAATATCCTGCCGATGCCCTCTATCGCGCTTCATCAGCCGGAACGGTTGAATATAGCGCCGACGTAAAGTTCGAACCATGGATGGAGTACTCATCTTTAATTATAGATGCGCGCTCGCGTGGTTGCTGCGGCACACCGCAGGGTCTTGCCGAAGTGCCCGTGACCGATATCGACCTCCGTCCTCACGACGCTCCGGCGATTGTTCCCCAGTTTGTGTTCCTCGTTCCCGAAGCCGAACTGGTGAAGAAACGCGAACTGCGCGGCTCAGCCTATATCGACTTCCCAGTCAACCGCACAGAACTCTATCCCGACTATCGCCGCAACCCGCAGGAACTTGCCAAGATACGCGCTACAATCGACTCTGTGCGTCTCGACAAAGATGTCCAGTTCAAAGCCATGACATTCAAGGGCTATGCGTCGCCCGAAGGTCCTTACGACAACAACGTCCGCCTTGCCAAGGGTCGTACGGAGACGCTTAAGAAGTATGTCATGAATCTCTACAATTTCCCCGCCTCGATTATCTCAACCTCATACGAACCCGAAGATTGGGAAGGTCTGCGCCGCTTCGTCGAGACTTCTGGCCTGGAAAATCGTGAAGCCATCCTCGCGATTATCGACTCCGACTTGGCTCCCGACCCCAAAAACTGGGCTATCAAGAGCCGTTACCCCGAGCAGTACGCATTCCTTCTCCGCGAAGTCTATCCCGGTCTGCGTCACTCTGATTATACCGTCGAATATATCGTGCGTAACTACACTGACATCGACGAAATCAAAGAAGTGCTCTTCACAGCTCCTCAGAAGCTGAGTCTCAACGAGATGTTTGCCGCTTCGTCGGCTCTCGAACCCGGCACACCCGAATATGAAGAGGCGTTCCGTATCGCTGTCCGCATGTATCCCAACAGTCCCGAAGCTAACCTCAACGCTGCTGTCGTGGAAATGCAGAGTGGCAATCTCGACGCTGCCGCCAAATACATCGACAAGGTCGGCGACTCAGCCCAGGCTCTCTATGCCCGCGGTATTTATGCAGCCCTCATGCGTGATTATGAAGCTGCCCGTCCTCTCCTCCAGCAGGCTGTCGATGCAGGCATCATGCAGGCATCCGACGCTCTCGAGCAGCTCGACGCAGTTGAGAATTTTAACGTAAGAAACAAGAAATAAATAATAAAAACAACAATAAAATCAGATTAAATCTTATGAACAAGTTCTGCAAATATTCGCTCGGCATTGCTGCAGTCGCTCTGATGTCGGCTTGTAGCGATGATGTCCTTGAAGACGGCGGAAATGGCGCGGTTTCGGAAGAAAACCAGACCCTCTATGTCAGCATGAACATTATCGGCGACTCTCCCACAGGTTCGCGTGCGGCTGCCGATAATGGATATCCCGG
>CAMWNF010000122.1 GCA_947175535.1 uncultured Bacteroidales bacterium | reverse complement strand
TGCAGGAGCGGGTGCCGGTTTTGGAGCAGGAGCGTGCGGTTTTTCTGCCACAGGATTCTTGGGCTGTTCGGCGCCAGGTTTCTTCACCTCTGGAGCACCAGCCGGAACAGCGACCTTAGGCGTTTCAGCTCTCACTTCGGGCTTGACGGCAGCGGGAGCTTTTTCCTCGGCTTTGGCGGGTGCGGGTTTCTCTGCCGGTTTTTCGGGCGCTTTCTTCACTTCGGGCTTCACTTCAGGCTTCGCCTCTACAGGTGCCGGAGCCGGCTTGGGAGCTTCGGGCTTTTTCACCACAGGATTGCCTTTCTTGTCAAGTTCGAGTGTACCGAGAATGCGCGGACCGGCGGCAGGTTCTGCCTTCACCTCGACATGTTCGGGTTTGGGAGCAGGTTCTGCCTTCGGAGCCTGCGGCGCGGGCTTGGGAGCGCGCGGGGTCTGCGGTTTCAGATTTTTATCCTGCTTGAACTCGTTCATCAACAACTCGACAACGTCGTCTTCAACACGTGTGTTGGGACTGCCGTCGATGCTGATGTTCTTTTTGCGCAAAAATTCGATAACGGTCGGGAGGGCGACGTTAAGGTCTTTTGCTAATGTACTGATTTTCGTTTTCGCCATATATTCTATTCTTCAATCGGCAGACCTGTAGTCAGCAGGGCGCGATGTCTTTTTTTACTTGTTATTTATGAATTATTTTGCTCTGTTTCACCGTCAATCAGTCTTCAAACTCTGCACTGAGGATTGCAAGCACGTTGTCGACTGTCGACTCTTCGAGGTCGGCTTTTTCGATAAGCATCTCGCGGGGTGCGTTGAGCACACTCTTTGCCGTTTCGAAACCGATGTTCTTGAGTGCGTCGATTACCCATTCGTCGATTTCGTCCTTGAATTCTTCCAGATAGATGTCTTCTTCAACGACGTTGTCTTCAGCATCGCGGTAAACATCGATGACGTAGCCGGTGAGCATCGATGCGAGCTTGATGTTCAGACCGTTCTTACCGATAGCGAGCGACACTTCTTCGGGACGCAGGAATACTTCCGCCTTCTTTTCTTCTTCGTCGAGACGGATTGAAGAAATCTTTGCGGGCGACAGCGCGCGCTGGATGAAAAGCGAAGGATTGTTGGTGTAGTTGATTACATCGATATTTTCGTTGCGGAGTTCGCGGACAATGCCGTGGATGCGTGAACCGCGCACACCGACGCATGCTCCGACGGGGTCGATGCGGTCATCGTAGCTCTCTACTGCGATTTTCGCACGTTCTCCCGGTATGCGGGCGACTGCGCGGATGTTGATAAGTCCGTCGTGGATTTCGGGAACCTCAAGTTCAAACAGACGGCGTAGGAAATTTTCGTTCGTGCGTGAAACCGTAATCTTGGGATTGTTGTTCTTGTTGTCGACATTGGCGATGACTGCGCGGACAGTCTCGCCTTTGCGGAAGTAATCGCCGGGGATTGCCTCGCTCTTTGGCAGGAGAAGTTCGTTCTTGTCGTCGTCGAGGAGAAGAGTCTCTTTCGACCATGTCTGATAGACTTCGCCGCTTACGAGTTCACCTTCGAGTTCCTTGAACTTGTTGTAAATCGCCTCTTTCTGGAGGTCGAGGATTTTTGACTGAAGGGTCTGTCGGAGGTTGAGGATGGCGCGACGGCCGAATTTCTCGAAGATAATTTCTTTGGTGTGCTCCTCGCCAACTTCTGCATCGGGGTCATCGTCGGCTTGTGCGTCGCTAAGTGAAATCTGCATGTTTGGGTCGGTCACTTCGCCGTCGGGCACGACAAGAAGATTCTGGAAAATCTGCACGTCGCCTTTATCAGGGTTAAGGATGACGTCGAGATTTTCATCGGTGCCGAACATCTTCGCAAGAACGTTGCGGAACGATTCTTCGAGCACACTAATCATTGTTGTCTTGTCGATGTTCTTTAGTTCTTTGAACTCGGCGAACTGTTCGACCATATTCGGAGTTGCCTCTTTCTTTGCCATTTTTCCTTTTGTGATTATGTTTTTGTGTATATATTTCTGTTATTTGAAATCAATCTTGTAGCGGACGCTCTTGCAGTCGCCGTAAGCGAATGTCTCGGGACGCTGCTCTATTACCGGACGCTTTGCACCTTCAGGCTTGACCTTGACGGGAACTTCAACCGTGAATGTCTCATCTGTCGTCTCGACGAGTTTGCCCGACAGTTTACGACCGTCGCGCGTCAGTATCTCCACATCATTGCCGATATTTTTGTCATACTGGGCTTTCACCTTGAATGGAGACGTCAGACCGGCTGAACCGACTTCGAGTTCATAATCCTCGACATCGCGGTCGAAAACAGACTCTATCTTTTTGGTCACAGCCACGCAGCTGTCGATATCGATACCGTCGGCAGAGTCGAGTTCGACTATGATATTATTATCTGGTTTCACGGCAATGTCGACGATAAACAGTTCTGTTCCTGCTATCGCTTCTTCGACCGTCTGTTTTAATAACTGTTTGTCAATCATATTCGATTAGTTTTATTAAATAAAGCGGAGGAAGCGTCAGCTCCCTCCGGCTCTTGATTGCTCTGCAAAGATACTATTTTTTTAAGCCGCTGTCAATTATTTATATAGTACGTTGCTGGTTTGCCCCTTATATTTCATATATTTTAATTTTATTTAACTTATATTCATGAAATTTACTTCCTTGTTACGAAACAGCCGACATTTTGCATCAATTACCCGTGACTTTATTTGCATAATTCCAATAACTATCATTAACTTTGCGCAAAATGTCAAATAAAACCCAATAAAACAATCATGTCGTTAATAATTCCACCCCGATACAAGAAAAAATTACTCACAGAGACCACTGAGATTGCCATCAAGCAAATCAAAGAGGAATTCCAGGCAAGCCTGGCTGAAACGTTGAAATTGCGTCGCGTCACAGCGCCGCTTTTTGTGGAATCAGGCACGGGTATCAACGATGACCTTAACGGAACCGAACACGCCGTCAGCTTCACAATCGATGCGATGGGTGGTAGACGAGCCGAAGTCGTTCACTCCCTCGCAAAATGGAAACGCGCCAAACTCGCCGCCTATGACATCGCGCCCGGCTACGGCATCTACACCGACATGAATGCCATCCGGACATTCGAAGACCTCGATAATCTGCATTCGCTTTATGTCGACCAATGGGACTGGGAAAAATCAATCGCTCCCACTGACCGTAACCTTGACTATCTGAAAAAGACCGTCCGCGAAATCTACAGAGTAATCAAAAATATCGAAAACAAAATATTTCACATTTATCCACATATCACACCGACCCTGCCCGACGAAATAACATTCGTCCACTCGCAGGAACTCCTCGACCGCTACCCGGGCATGACTCCGCGCGAGCGTGAGGCTCAAGCGGCTAAGGAACACGGAGCGGTATTCATTATCGGCATCGGCGCACCTCTCTCCGACGGCGAGCCACACGACGGCCGCGCACCCGACTATGACGACTGGAGTACGGTTAACGAAGACGGATATATGGGGTTGAACGGGGACATAATATTATGGAACCGCGTTCTTGAAATTCCCTTTGAGATTTCATCTATGGGCATACGTGTTAGTCCGGAGTCGCTCGAACGTCAGCTCGAAATGCGTGGATGTCCCGAACGGAAATCTCTCGCATTCCATCGCGCCCTGCTCGCCGGAGAATATCCCGCATCAATCGGCGGTGGCATAGGTCAGAGCCGCCTGTGCATGTTCCTGCTCCAGAAAGCCCACATCGGCGAAGTTCAGGCGTCGATTTGGCCTGAAGAGCAGATAGAGCAGTGCCGCAAAGCGGGCATCGACTTGCTATAAACGCGATTTATTCCCTCAATTTTGAATCAATAATAATTGTCACCGGGCCGTCGTTGACAAGCGACACTTTCATGTCCGCGCCAAAGCGTCCCTGACGTGTCGGTCTGCCGAGCAGAGTTTCGAGTTTGCGGCAATAAGATTCATATAGCGGAACGGCGACATCGTGACCGGCAGCACGGATATAACTCGGGCGATTTCCCTTTCGCGTCGAGGCTGTCAAAGTGAACTGACTGACGGCAAGCACCTCGCCGCCGACATCGGCAATCGAGCGGTTCATCACTCCCGCTTCATCATCAAAAACACGCAGTCCTGCCGTCTTGGCTGCGAGCCAGTCTACATCCGCTTCCGTGTCGCCATGCTCCACGCCGACCAACACCATAAACCCGCGGCGTATCTCACCGACAACCTCGCCGTCGACCCTTACCGCCGCCTCACTCACCCTCTGAATTACAAGTCTCATTTCAGCCTACACTTACGATTTTTCAGTCTGTATTTTTCTTGTTTATGGTTGAATAATTGGCTGCAAGTTCAAACAAGTCTGAGAGCGGTTGTGCCATAAATTGACATCCTGAAGCATTTAGGGATTTATTAACACCATAACCGGGATTGGATTTGAAGCCCAATTTACTATTGTAATGTGCAACAAGTTTGTTATCACGTTCATTTGTAACGGCAAACAAGTATACGAACTTTGCGCCTACAACGTCAATCACATTACGAATAATTGGCACAATCTTGTTCATAAAAAGAACTGCACCCATTCTTTCATTAGGGAAAAGTTCGTTAAATGAGCCTTCATAATTGGAATTTTTTCCAAAATGAACTATTTCAATGCTTGGATGCGTAGAATGTACAATCTTAACGTCTCTTTCTGGTTCATTCTTCGCATCGTCATTTTTCTTAGCCAGCACATCTTTAAGCATTTGGTCAATTTTGTTTGCTAGATTATCCATATCTTTTTGCGAAAAGTTGTTAGAAGCCTGAAATCTCAACAACTCATCTTTATCAGGTTCTGTAATGGAATGCTTCTTTTCGTTCTGATATAGCTCAAAAAAACGCTTGTTTTCCTCGCTTATAACCTTCTCAAAAATAACACCGCACTGAAGGGTAAAATATGCAATAATCTGCTCTTGCTCACGGATAATATACACCGCAACATCTCCTCTCTTATCGAGGTTAAACGTTTCCGGTTCAGCAATAAAATTGGAAATACTCTCTACGTCGTTTTCAAAATTTAGTCTGTATTTATCATTATTATCATCTGCGGATAATCTTTGACAAATCAGACTATCAAGCCATGCCTCTTGCTCCGGCGTTAGCTTCATGATTATTCAATCAATTCTTTGGTTCAGTAATGCTTTCATCTCTCATTCTAATCTTCAATGCATCGATTTGAATATCGGAATCAGAAATGGGTTCATAGCGCTTAACATTTGTTGACCTGTCAACAGCATTTCGCCAGGAAATTTCAAGATGAGATAAATTGCTGAGAGTATAAGCTGACATTATTCCGTAGTGCGCTACTACAAAATCTAACAATGCTTTATGTGCGTCAATCCATGAGGTTTCAGGTCGAGTAGTTAGTTTTTTTTCTCTCAATCGCCTTTTCAATGCAATTATTACCGGGCCTAATGGAGCAGCTTTGAATTTGTCAGTTTCAAATAGTGGCTCTCTATCACGAACATAGGATTCTCGTTGGGCAAAGTACAAAACCTTATTAAGTGTCAATAAATCAATTTCATCAACACCCTTAAGTTCAGCCAAACGCTCAGCTAAATACCCGGCTACTCTATACCACTTTTCCATGACACGGTTATTGTTATACGTTTTTGACTAATAATTGTTTTGCAACAATTGTCCAATCTCATTGTTTAGGGAATGGCAAAGATAATAATTTCGCCGCAAATTAAAGCAAAATAATTGAAAAATCGGTCAGTCGCAGATTAAACAAGCAAGTGCGAAATTAGTTAAAATGGCGGAAGAATTCTCTTT
>CAMWNF010000121.1 GCA_947175535.1 uncultured Bacteroidales bacterium | reverse complement strand
TTCATAGCTTAGCTAAGATTTACACAAAATGTTAAATGATTGTAATTTACAGAATATTTATGGTCTCGGACCAATCTTTTTAACGACTTGAGAGTTTTATATATAGAAACATCTTTACAGACACACGAGAATTTTGAAATTTCAGAGAATTTGCGTTGAAATGAGAATTTGGATTGACAACATTTCACATTTGCAAACAATAAATGCCACTTCATAAATTGCAAATGAATAACAAACGCAAATTCACAATTTCCTAACCAGAATTCAGAATTACACAAATCATTACAACAACAACTCTCCAAATTCACAATTACAACTTTTTACAATGGCGAATTATGTGCCATTAACAAATTTTAATTATTCGTGTAATTATCTATAATTCATACTATTTATATAAAATATATGAAGCGATTGATTAAATAAATCATGAATATACCAGGTGTCGAGACAACATCACACACTATAAAAACACAATCAGTTTGGACATAGCGAAATGCAATTCCACACTTAAGCGCAACTTTAATTGTTTTCAGATATATAGCTATGGTTGCAAATTCAAAATTCACATATTAAAACTGTATGCAAATCACAAAATTCATATTAATAAATTTGCAAAACAAAAGTAAATTTTCTACATTTGCAATCTCAAATTATCTATTTCAAATATCTAATTATGGAAAAAATGGATATTATCAGCCGCCTAAAGCAGTATATGGAGCATCGTCAACTCAGCAGTTCACAGTTGGCAGACTCTACAGGCATTCCCCGCCCCACTCTGTCACAACTTCTGAACGGCAGAAAGAAAAACACTGACGACGCACAAGATAATTCCAAAAAAGGTACACAGAAAATATCCAGCGATATAATCCGTAAACTTCACGACGCATTTCCGAGTCTTAACGTGATGTGGCTGCTGTTTGGTGAGGGAGATATGGAAGATAATTCAAATATTGAAATCTCAGACGGTCAAAATAGCGAAAAAAATGATGACAACTCATATCAAAATAATGAATATGAGATTTTTAACAGCCTCAATCTGTTTGAAGATGAAGATTCGGATTTGCAATCAGAAAAATCAAATGCGCCTTCTGCACCCCAAAACAAGCAAATAAAGACCGGTCAAAGCGCAAAAACAGACGTCAAGTCTGCCCCAGCCTCTTTCTCGACTCAGCCAATAGCGTTGCAACCCGACAAAACCAAACGAGTACTAAGCATAATGGTATTTTACAGCGATAACAGTTTCGAGACATTCAAACCTGCAGAATAATTCCATGCTAAAAAGAATAATTTTGTCAGGGACGAATTAATTGTTACCTTTGCAACAAACAAACATTATAACAGCATCATGGAAATTACAGGAAAGATTATCGTAGCACTTCCGGAGCAGAGCGGCGTTTCAAAAGCCGGCAACACCTGGAAGAAAAAAGAATATGTGCTTGAGACTCAGGAAACCTATCCCAAGAAAGTTCATTTTGACCTCTTCGGCGACAAGGCTGACAAATATCCGTTGAGCGTAGGTCAGACAGTGCGTCTGAGCTTTGACATCGAAAGCCGCGAATACAACGGCAGATGGTTCACCAGCATCCGCGGCTGGCAGGCAGAACCGGTCGACGACGCAATGGCAGCCGCACCTGCAGCAGCTCCCGCATATCCATCGGCAGCTCCTGGCGGCGCTGCAGTACCACCCCCACCCGCCGTTCAGCCCTCAGACCCCACCGAAGACCTCCCCTTCTAATCGATAACATTTTAACTGATATACAAAAGAGACACGTTTTTCGACGTGTCTCTTTTATTATATAACTGAAAGTCAATATCAGAATTATTCCTGAAGAGTTATAACACCTCTTATATATCCCCAAGTGGTATTATAATATGAGTCACTTGCTAAGTTACCTCCGGTACAACTGTATAAGTATATTTGGTAGTTATATGAACTATCATATGCAGTCTTAGTCATATACCTGTCACCAGATGTAGAAAAACTATCTCCTCCAAACGCTCGAAGTTTGGAATTTATATCACTATATTTCAAGCTGATGATTGTGGCTTGCTCTTTATCAGGAAGAATATCCTCATATAATGCCATTGCGGTAGAAACACTTACCGTACCTGATTGCTCATTATGTAATTTAATAATAAAATGAGAAGAACCAAGACAGACGGATAAACCTTCAATTTCATCATATTGGGATAAGTCTTCATTCGAATTAGAAATAAAAATACGTTCATCTCCTTTCTTAACAGAAAGAGTCAAATCCTTAGGATCGTTCCAAATTATAGGACCATCCGAATTAATCGCTACAACACCTCTGATATATCCCCAAGTGCTATTATAATATGAGTCACTTGCTAAGTTACCTCCAGTACAACTGTATAAGTATATTTGGTAGTTATATGAACTATTATATGCAGTCTTAGTCATATACCTGTCACCAGATGTAGAAAACTTACTCCAGCCTATAGAAGATAAACAGCTATTGATATCAATATAGCGGGCGCTTATTACTGAAGCCTGTGTTTGATCTGGAAGGAGTCCTTCGTAATATTTCATTGCACTGGATTTTGTAATCGAACCATTCTGAAGTAATTTGGGAGAGATGATGAAATCACCCAATTTGGAAGTAACTGTCAGACCTTCAACAGTTGCATTCGTCAGGTTGGCATTTTTGTATTGCTCCGGAGTAAGGTAATAACGCGTTCCGTCTTTCCAAATCGCAACTGAAAGGTCAAGAGGCTTTGTTGAATAAATAGTGGTTTCAGTTTTGCCAGGATCGTCGGGATTATCAGGGTCAGTTGAAAATCCTGATGCCTCGTAAAGTGTTTTTATAAAGCCTTTTGCGTTGGATTGGGCAGTAGCGAATTGGTCGCCAAGCGAGTTTGAGCAGTCGAGTACCAACATAATAGCCGCCGAACTGCGCTGATTTTCGATATCTGAATTTTCGGTTTTATCAAATTCCGAGTTAATCTGCCACGATGAATTAGATGTGATATATGTCCATTCGTCAGTAAATTCACTCTTAATCAACACATTGTCATCAGTCCGCACTCTTTCAAACGTGAAAGTAACAAAAATGCCGTCAACTTTGCCCTTTACAGAAGTCCCTGAGGAAGAAGAAAGACCGTGATATTCAATATTATCGAGCGATTTTTCTTTAAGATTGAAAATACCTTCCAAATAGATATTTGAATAAGCCGCGTCTTTGACATTATCGAAGGTGAAACGTACTTTTGTACCATTAGCAAGACCGGGAATAGTCAGATTGATAGTCTGAACATAGTTACTTTGTGAAAGTTTTTCAGCAATTTCCTGAAATTTCGCATTAACTTCAGACATACTGGTTACCTCAGTAGCATTTTCAGGAGCAGAGGCGAGTTTCTTGAGATTTTCGCGGAAAGTAGTGATATCCTTCACATCGTCACCTTTCAGACCAATGCTGTAAGCAGTAATATTCTGTCCAGCAATAGTTTCTTCTGTAATGCGCTTTTGGAGAGCATCAAGATATTCTTCATTGCTTTCATAGGGTTTATCCATCATGAACGAGCCTTGATCGAGACCGTCGGTAAAAGTCACAATAGCTACAGTCGAAATATCGGAAGGCAAAGTCGTCGCCTGCATTGTGTTCAACGCTTCATCGACAGCATAGAACTGCAATGTGCCGTTTTTCATGACAAGTCCGTCAATGAAATCGTTGAACCCGCTAATCGATGCATCGTTGAGATACATGACGGGGTATTTGTAAAGAGTCTGATTGAAAGCGTTGATTCCAAGATAGATTCCACTTTCAAGACCATTATCGGGAAGAGCGGCTGAAACAGAGGAAGTATATCCACTCTCAATACCCTCAACAACAGCCTTGACACGATAGAAGTTTGAACCGCGAAGCGGGTTTGTATCGGTGTAGGTAGTTTCTGTCAGTTTGGAAGCGAGCAATGTAAAATTAACATTGTCGGGAGAACGGTAGACGTTATATGTCGCACCCTCGACAGGACTCCATTTGATGGTAATATTATCGGAAGATACAGTTGCATTAACGGCATCAGGAGCAGGAATCAGGTCGTTTACTTCTATATAGTCAATGTCATCGACTGCGTATTCCTGGATTATTTCTCCGTTACGGAAAATTTGTATGACTTTCTCTTGCTTCGCAATAGCAAAAAACGCGATTAGAGAAAGAAGACCGAATATTATCGGAGATTTCTTTAATGATTTCATAAGGATGGATTAATTAAGGATAAATTTTAGGGTTAGTTTAGTATCACCATTAGTGGCGACGGCAATGTAGATGCCCGGACCAAGTGCCTCAATCGAAAGGGCATCACCGGGATTCAATTCAGAAGTCATCAATAGTAGACCACTCGTATTGAAGACTCCGACAGAGAACCGGTTTTCGGATGTCGATGTCAGATACAACAGTTTAGCTTGCGAATCAACGAGCAAACGAGTGTCTGTATCAGCATCCACTCCTTCGAGACCCGACATTGAATCAGGCAAGCCATCACCTATTTCAAGATGATGATAGAGCGAGTACAACAACTCGACGGATTTATTATTCCCATCGGATGACGAGGCTATAACCATCGAATTGTCGCCAAAAGTAATTCTGTTGAGATTGGCAAGGTCAATGCAGTGCTCTTTCTCTGCATTACCTGAAAAAATGAGACATGGCACTTTTGTATCAGCCTTACATACAAGGCCGGATAAAAGTACAAAGCTCAACAGCCAAGCCAACATCACCAAGTTGATTTGTTTCATGGCGGCATTTGAACAAAGTGCCTTTAGACTCCCAGTAAGGCGTTGATATTAAACAAGAAAGGCGCGAGAGCCATATTATTGCCCGTCTCTCTATCTCTTGGCATGTGGCATCGCCTTTCAGTCGAAACGAGCAACGATGATCTCACGCCGATATGTTTATACGACCAACATCCTCATGTCTCAAAGACACAAGAATGCCTGGTAAGTAATAACATACCGATGAGCATCTACCGTCGCATCATTCTTGGACTGATGTATGAAACTGCCACATTTCAGAGATAGTCAAGAACAAGCGCAAATAAACGCCTTCAATTATGTAAACAAACGGACGCAAGCCGCTTGCAATTTCAAAGTTAATCATAATTTACGGATTAACCAAATCCATAATAAAGCGTGTCTTTATTAGATATGATTTTTGATATTGGCGGAAAAGTAGTAACTTTGCTTGCGAAAATCAATATTGCGCAAGATTTTACAAAATAATGGTATACAAGACTCGTGAAAAGCTAATTGAGGTCGCACGGCAACTGTTTGTGCACAAGGGGCTTGAAAACACGACGATGAACGACATCGCCAACGCCTCGGATAAAGGGCGGCGAACGATTTATACCTATTTCAAAAACAAAAAGGAGATTTACAATGCCGTTCTTGAGCACGAAAGCGACAAGATGGTGGCAGGGATGAAGGAAATCGCAGACTCGGCTATCGACCCTGCGACGAAACTGACACGCTTCCTGATGCTCAGGCTCGAACAAGGCTCATTGATAAACTCGCCCTACTCCGTAATCAAGTCGCTTTTCAAACTCGATTTACGCCGCATGGCACGCATGCGCCGCAAAGTCATCGATAAGGAAAGTATAATGCTAAGTTCGATACTCGAAGAAGGCATCGCGAAAGGGGTATTTGACCGTGACAGGGCTTTGCTCGCGGAATCATTCATACTC
This sequence comes from uncultured Bacteroidales bacterium, assembly GCA_947175535.1. Classification (GTDB taxonomy): domain Bacteria; phylum Bacteroidota; class Bacteroidia; order Bacteroidales; family Muribaculaceae; genus CAG-873. The sequence continues at coordinate 152 of CAMWNF010000121.1, read as the reverse complement.
AGATGTATCAGCGGTATGGACCTGGCGGAAATCGATGACCAGAGCGCGCATGATCTTCCGGCAATTCAAAAGCGATTCGTCGACTTTTTAGTATCGGATTTAACCGAGATGAAAACAGAAACAAACAACCTTAATAATAACCCTTTAAAAAC
>CAMWNF010000120.1 GCA_947175535.1 uncultured Bacteroidales bacterium | reverse complement strand
CGGAAGCTCTTGAAGTTGACGATATTGTCGGCATCATTATAGGAACGCGTCCCGACTGTATGCCCGATGAACTTCTTGACAGGCTCTCCGCTCTCAACCGCGAAAAAACAGTAATAATCGAATACGGAGCTGAGAGCAGCCATGATTCAACCCTTGAAGCAATCAACCGCTGTCACACGTGGAATCAGACTGTCGATGCTGTTATACGCACCCATAAAGCCGGAATTCCGGTTGGATTACATTTTATACTGGGACTTCCCGGAGAAAACCGCGATATGATAATGGAGACCGTCGACCGTCTCAATGCTCTGCCTGTCGATTGTGTCAAATTCCATCAGTTGCAGATTATCAACGGCACAAGACTTGCAGCTATGTATCGAACGAATCCCGGAATTGTATCGCCGTTTGAGGTTGACACCTATGTTGATTTATGCGCTGATATAGTCAACCGTCTGTGTGATGATATCGCGATAGAGCGTTTTGTTTCTCAGTCTCCGGATAATCTTCTTATAGCTCCGCGATGGGGATTGAAGAATTATGAATTTACCCATAGGCTGCACAAGCACCTTGAAGCATGTAAACAGATGAAACGATGAAACATTTTAGAAATCTTATAGGACTCCTGAAATCCAAAGACATTATTTTTATCCTGTCGGCGATAATTCTTTTTGCTGCCGACCTGATGCTTTTCTCTTTCATTATTGGAGATAATTCGACTTTCAGGCTCCGGACAGTTCTTTATTTAGGCGACGCAGCACTTCTTTCGTCAATATATTGGTTTTGCCGTCCGAAATTCAGATGGGTCGTTTTACCGTTAATATGGATTGCCACGTTATTTATATTCGCAAATGCCCTGTTTTTCAGATATTGGGGCGACATGTTCCCGTTGGCTTCAATGTTCAATGCTTCGAACTATAACAGTTTTGTATTCAACAGTATTCCCGCCCTACTTTCTCCGGCAATCATTACAATCATACTACTGCCCACAGTCATCACCGCTCTCTACTTTATTCTGAAGCCATGGCAAGCCAAAGCGTTTTCGCGAAAAATCAAGATAACCGCACTGGTGTCAATCATCGCATTTTATTGTCTCGGAATATTCTTAGGAGTGAACAGCACTCTCCATTGGCGTCAAATGACCGATCATCCAATTCAATCAAGGTCTGCAATATTCATGGACCGCTTTGACAGAATTACGAGGCAATACGATGCATGGAAGCATAACGGGCTTTTCGGCTATCTTACGTGCCTTATTGCCAACTATTCAACCGTCTCATCGCTCTCACTCACAGAAACAGAACGAGCCAATATATCAGATTACCTGAAAACGCAGGCTACTCACGAGCCAAGTCCGTTAATCCGGAACAGAGGCAAGAACCTCGTCTTCATAATCGTCGAGTCGCTTAATTCATCGGTGATAAACGTCACGGACGGTGAGCACAGACTGACACCCCTCCTGTCTGAGCTTGTCAGTTCAGACAGTGTGATTTCATCGACAGGAATGCTATCACAAATTATCGACGGTGGTTCTTCCGACGGACAGCTTATTTATAACACAGGATTACTGCCACTGATGAACGGTGTCGCAGCCATGTCGTTCGGGGAAAATCAGTTTCCATCTTTGGCAAAAGCTCTTTCTCCTGCAAGTTCAGCAGAATTTATAGTAGAAACAGCCGCTGTATATAACCACCGCACCACATCGTGTGCATTTGGCTATGACACGCTTCATGATGCCTCCTCTCTGCAAGCTGCGGGCTTAGTTTCGAAAGATATCGGCGACGATGATGCCGTGCTGACATATGCTTTCGACCAAATGCTTACAATGCCGCAACCATTCTTCACTGAAATCACAACACTAAGCATGCACTTTCCCTTCGACATCGCCGGCTTTGAACCTGCGGGTTGGATAGACAGTCTCGACGTGCCTGACAAGACGAAACGATATTATCAGACGGTCCATTACACAGATGCTGCCATAGGTCGCTTTCTTTCCCGTCTGAAAGACTCTCCGTTAGCCGACAACACTATCGTCGTGATTGCATCCGACCATGACTGCAATCCTGAAAACATCGTTGACAACGATGATATGACAGTCGATTTTCCGATTTTATTCATCGCGCTCGGCTCAGGTGAGACACTCCATTATGACGGACCGATGGGACAGATTGATGTCTTTCCGACAATCCTTGATATAATGGGGGTAGAGAATTCCTCAAATCAATGGCGGGGATTAGGCAAAAGCATTCTTTCCGGAGGACCGACAGGCGCGATAAGCCGATTACGCCGCATATCAGGAAATCCCGACGAAGAGGAACTTATGCGCCTGAACCGCGCATTTACAATCAGTGACACCCTAATCCGAAGCAATTATTTCGCCGAATGACGCTGAATAACTAATTTATGAGTCGCAAGACCTTTTATTATTGAGATAATGATTAATTTTGCATAATAGAATTTTAACATAGAATAATCACTGCTGTTTTATGAACGAACTCGCCCCTAAATACAATCCCTCCGACGTCGAGGACAAGTGGTACACCTACTGGATGGAGCACAAACTCTTCCGTTCTGTTCCTGATAAACGTGAGCCCTACACTATCGTTATTCCTCCGCCAAACGTGACTGGTGTGCTCCACATGGGGCATATGCTCAACAATACAATCCAGGACATTCTTGTGCGCCGCGCACGCATGGAAGGGAAAAACGCCCTGTGGGTGCCGGGCACCGACCACGCTTCCATCTCGACCGAGACCAAAGTCATTGCAAAACTTGCATCGGAAGGCATCAAGAAAACCGACCTTACCCGCGAACAATTCCTCGAACACGCATGGGAATGGACCCGCAAGCACGGCGGCATAATCCTCTCGCAGCTTCGCAAGCTGGGAGCATCGTGCGACTGGGAGCGCACGGCGTTCACCATGGACGAAAGCCGTAGTCTGAGCGTCACCAAAGTGTTCTGCGACCTTTTCGACAAGGGACTTATCTACCGCGGGCTGCGCATGGTCAACTGGGACCCTCAGAACCGCACAGCCATCAGCGACGACGAAGTTTTCTTTGTGGAAGAAAAGACCAAGCTCTACTATCTCCGCTACTATCTCGCCGATGATGACATGACCGGCGAAACAGGCTCGGAAGAAGAAGTCGTTCACCGCGATGCCGAAGGTCGCCGCTACGCAGTCGTCGCAACCACCCGTCCGGAAACAATCATGGGCGACACGGCAATGTGTATCAATCCCAAAGACCCGAAGAACGCATGGCTCAAAGGCAAGAAAGTCATCGTTCCTCTTGTCAACCGTGTGATTCCCGTGATTGAAGACCGCTACGTCGAAATCGATTTCGGCACAGGCTGTCTCAAAGTCACACCCGCCCACGATAAAAACGACTACATGCTCGGCAAGACCCACAATCTGGAGTCAATCGACATATTCAACGAAGACGGCACAGTCAGCGAAGTGGCAGGCATGTATGTCGGCATGGACCGCTTCGATGTCCGCAAGAAAATCGCCGAAGACCTTGTTGCCGCAGGACTCATGGAGAAAATCGAGGACTACGACAACAAAATCGGTCTGTCGGAGCGCACCAAAGTGCCTATCGAACCGCGTCTGTCGATGCAGTGGTTCATCGACATGAAGCATTTCGCCGAAATCGCCCTCTCTCCCGTGATGGACGATATCATCCGCTTCGTTCCCGAAAAATACAAGACCACTTACCGCATATGGCTTGAAAACATTCAGGACTGGTGCATCAGCCGTCAGCTGTGGTGGGGTCACCGCATACCCGCATATTACTACACCGACAAAGACGGCGCGCGTCAGATTGTCGTAGCCGAGACTCTCGAAGAAGCCGTGAAGAAAGCCCGCGCGGCATCCGGCATCGAAACACTTCAACCCTCTGACCTCGAACAGGACCCCGACGCACTCGACACATGGTTCTCGAGCTGGCTGTGGCCCATAACCCTCTTCAACGGCATCCTTGACCCAGGCAACGAGGAAATCAATTACTACTACCCTACCGCTACGCTCGTCACCGGTCCGGACATCATCTTCTTCTGGGTTGCCCGTATGATTATGGCAGGCTACGAATATGTCGGCAAACAGCCTTTCGACAACGTCTACTTCACCGGCATCGTCCGCGACTCCATCGGCAGAAAGATGTCGAAGTCGCTCGGCAACTCGCCCGACCCTCTCGACCTTATCGACCAGTACGGAGCCGATGGTGTCCGCATGGGTCTGATGCTTGCCGCCCCGGCAGGAAACGACATAATGTATGACGACAAGCTATGCGAACAGGGCAGAAACTTCTGCAACAAAATCTGGAACGCCTTCCGTCTCGTCAAAGGTTGGGAAGTCGATGCAAACATCGCTCAGCCTGAAGTGGCAGCTACGGCGGTTAAATGGTTTAAGTCGCGCCTTAACGCCACACTCGCCGAAGTCAACGACCTCTTCAGCAAATTCCGTATCAGCGAAGCCCTGATGGCGGTCTATCGCCTCTTCTGGGATGAATTCTCTTCGTGGTACCTTGAAATGGTCAAGCCGGCATACCAGCAGCCTATCGACGCCAAGACCTACGAGGCAACCATCGAATACTTCGATGCCCTTCTCCGCATGCTCCATCCGTTCATGCCCTTTATCACGGAAGAGCTCTGGCAGCACATCGCCGAGCGCCGCGACGGAGAGTCTATCATGTATGCTCCGATGCCCCAACCCGGAGACGTCGACAACGATGTCGTTGCCGCTATCGAGGTTGCAAAAGAAGTCATCACGGGTGTCCGTGCCGTGAGAGCTCAGAAGAATATCGCTCCGAAAGAAGCTCTCGAACTCCGCATCATCGGCGATATCGAAGCGACTGCAAAACCGGTTGTCGCCAAACTTGCCAATCTGACCGAAATCGCAGCAAACGCTCAAAAAGATGCAGCTGCAGCTTCATTCATGGTCGGCACGACCGAGTTCAACATTCCACTCGCCATCGATGTCGCAGCGGAAATAGCACGTCTCGAAAAGGAAATCGCTTATCTCGAAGGCTTCAAGGCTTCGGTAGAGAAGAAACTTTCCAACGAACGCTTTGTCAACGGTGCTCCCGAGGCAGTCGTTAACAACGAGCGCAACAAGCTCGCCGACGCTACTTCGAAAATCGCCGCCCTTCAAGCCACGCTCTCAGCAATCAAGTAAGAGCGCGTCAGGCAATCAAAATATTCATCATAACGGTGTGAGGTCACTGACCGAGCACCGTTATTTTTTTCATTCTAACGCTTTATATTTCATACTGATATAGATAAATAAATTATAATCAACAATAACCACCACCATTAGTTTTCGATTGCAAAGTTATAGGGAAAACCAATCCGATTAACCGCATTTTCAGAACCCTCGCCGTTTTAACGTGGGTTAAAACAGCGATTTGCTTAGCAATTCACTGATGCACAATGTACAAAGCACGATGAACCCGAGAGAAATCTCTCGCAGAGGCGCAGAGGACGCAGAGAAGATTTTCTATTTGGTGTTTTCTTGTAAGGTCGTTTCTCGCGACCGCGCTACGCGGGTCTAATGTTTTTATATTACCTTTTCATTGGGTCGGTCGACCCAATGCTATTATCGCAGCGACACGCTACGCGCGTCTTGTTGGCGCACTTATACGTGTAGATTTTGTGATAGTCGGTGAAAAGGATTAATTTTGTGGAGCCTTGGAAGGAGTCGCCGAGAATTCTTGCAGCCCTCGAACAGGCAAATTTTATATTATGAACTGGATTATTCTTATAATCGCAGGACTTATGGAGGCAGCTTTTACGTTCTGCCTCGGAAAAACGAAGGCTGCTGTCGGACAAGAACTTGCGCTGTGGTGGATTGGTTTTATGATTGCATTGGCGTTGAGTAGGTTCCTTATGGCTAAAGCGGCAGAAAAATTGCCGATAGGCA
>CAMWNF010000119.1 GCA_947175535.1 uncultured Bacteroidales bacterium | reverse complement strand
CATGCTGCAACAAGAATTGTGAGACTCCTGTAGCTACTGATGTTGAGATAGCTAAAGAGCCTAAAGCCATTCGGCTCAACGTGTTCTACACTCTTAATGAAGATGCTGACCCCGCTGCTGCAAAATCTGCAGGTGACAGCTTGGTCGCCGCTTCAAGAAACGACGTCGGATGCATCAGCTATGACATGTATGAAAGCGTTACCACTCCCCGTCAGTTTATCATCATCGAAACATGGGAGAACGATTCTGTTCTCGACATCCACAGCAACGCTCCCCATTTCAAGCATTTCGTTCCTCAGCTCCAAGCGCTCGGAAACATGCAGGTTCAGCGCTTCCTGATTGAAGAATAAACGCAGACTATTTTTTCGGGCGCAGTTTCTTCGGTGTTATAACCGTTTTGCGTACAGAAAACCTCATATCGTTGAGTTCGAGAGCTGTCAGTTTTCTGGCACCATCAAGATTGCTTATAATATTGTCGATGTTGTTGGTCTTTTCCATAATCGCTTATCTTTTCTGACGGTCAATAAGAGGCATAAGGGCGTTGATGCCGAGCATCACGGTGAGATAGGTAACTCCCAGCACTATGATTTCCGGTCTGAGAGGAAATGCTTCTTTAAGCCATCCGCCTCCGAGATAGCAGAAGAATAGCAACCAAAGCATTGACTGAACGCACAGACAGAGCGTACACCATGTCTTAGCCTTGAATTTCTGATACCAGACGCTCCAGAAAGAAAATGGCAGACAGATAAGATTGATTAGTGCCAGCGAGCCGATATATTGCGGAAATATCAACAGGCAAAGTAGCGAAACGCTGAAATAAGCCAGACCGACTTCACTCCATCCGAATATGCCGAAGAATTTCGCGGCAGATGTCTCGAGAATGTCATCGCAGCCTCCTGCTTCGACCACCGAGCACACCGCGTCGGCATGACGGTTCTTGATATGCGCGGATTTCTCTACGAGCAACCAGCCTATATAGACACCCGCCATATTGATTAACGTAAGCAGGACGGTAGAAACATGGCTGTAAAGGTGATTGCTTATGAAAAGGTAGATAATCAATCCTGCTGCGCACACAGCCAAAACCCAACTTTTCGCGCGGTTAGCTATGTCGCTGAAGCGGTGCGCCCCATAATCCGGTTCACCTGCATCGGGGCGCGGAACGGCTATCAGTACATTCCCGGTCATTGATGCCGTAAAGCGACAGCGTTCGGCAGTTTCTTCTTCCGACTGACTGAGATATGTTACCTTATCATTGTCGACGGCGGTCACAATAACCAGTCCTTTCGTGGTCTGAGCGATAAACGGCAAAGGCAATTTATCGATGTCGTTATTGTTGCCGAGCGCGATGCCTTCGGCGTCAATACCGTAGCGGTCAAGCAGCTTTTTCAGACCGAAAAGGGTCTGAAAAGGCATTGCCTGAAATTGAGCGAGGCTGTATGAATCGGTATGGCTGACACCTAAACAGCGGAGAAAGTCGACAAATATCGCTCCGTCGGGATGTTCGTTATCTGCCATATGCCGTATGAAATCAGATGTGAGTCATGATTTTGTGAAGAAGAAGCTCGCCTGACATTTCGCCTGACTCTCTCCACACCTGTTTGCCGTTTTTATAGAGGATAAATGTAGGAGTACCGGTCACTTCCTCTGCATCGGCGGCTTCACTGTTCGAGTCGACATCGAGCTGTACGATTTTAACTTTGCCTTCGAGCATTTCGCCGATTTCTTCTACTACGGGTGCCATTGCCTTGCAATGAGGACACCAAGTCGCATAAAACTCCACCAGGACATTTTCTGCGCTTGCTTTCATCTGGTCATAGGTCATAATTTCATTATTTTTATGTTAGCTATCTCACAAACGAAATTATAGCCGGAAAAGTTTTATAAAAAAATTCCTCAGCACATTTCTATCAATGAACTGAGGACTGAAGCCGTTTGGCATGATTTGTGATTCTAAAGATATTTGCTTGTAGCAAAATAAAAGTGTAGAGATTATATCATACTTACTTATCAGTACACCAATTACAAATTCCGGCGGCGTCATCGCGACGGCTTCCGCTCTGCATGCCTCAGCTTAGTCCTGAACGAAAATAGAATTAGTAAATAATTATTGGTCTAAGTCAAAGCATTAGGTGCTTTAAGTGATGCAAAGGTAGTTATAAATCAGTAGGATTAACACCTCGTTAATATTTTTTAAGATTTTTATGGCGGAAGAGTGAGCGGGAGAGGCGGGCGATGATGAAGACCGCAGCCATAATCATGACAATTATAGCTGAGGAGGGCACGTCGACGAGAGTTCCGATGAAAAGTCCGGCGAGACTGCATACGAGCGACACAGCAATAGAAAGGAGCATCATCCCCTTGAAGCGTTTCATGAATACTTCGGCGGTCATCATCGGCAGGGAGAGCATCGACATCAGCAGCATAACCCCGACGAGACGTATGGTAAGCACTATGCAGACGGCGGTCAGAACGGTCATCGTGTAGTTGATGAATTTGACAGGCAGACCGTTGACTGACGCGAAATCGCGGTCGAACGCGCAAATGACGATTTTGTCGTAGTAGCAATAGAAGAACAGTGCGAGAATGACAGTATAGATTGCGAAAGCAATGAGGTCTGACGGAGTAACGGTCAGGATGTTTCCGAAAAGAAAAGAATTCAGCTCTGGTACGTAGCCGGGCGTCAGGAATACGAATACGACACCTATAGCCATGCCGATTGCCCACACGACTGCAATCACCGAGTCTTCGCGGAGACGGAAGCGACTTGAGAGCCACTCGACACCTATGGAAGAACCGATAGCAAATACTCCTGCCATGACAACAGGATTGATGCCGAGATAATAACCCAGTCCGAGTCCTCCGAAACAGGCGTGTGTGACTCCGCCCGAAATGGCTACAAGACGGCGTGTGATTATATAGGTGCCTATCATCGCGGCGCAGACCGCTATTAGAGCGACAGCCGCGAGGGCGTTTCTGAAGAAGCTGTATTCGAGAAATTCAAGCATGGGTCCGTGAGGCTCTTGCCTCTGAAATCATCATTATCAATTCATCACGCACATCGACGGGCAGAGCGATGCCGCGCAACTGGACGCTGCGCGCCCAGCCGGCTATATCGTCGGGAAGAAGGGTAAGGAGGACGTCGCGGAACTGCTCGCTTTCGGCGGCTGAGTAGCTTTCGGGGTCGCGACCCGCGAAGGCATCAAGTTCTTCGTCGTCGTAATATTCGATTTTCTGCGACACGGCGGCGAGAAGTGAATCCCGCTCGCAGACCGCATGCTGCCCGCAGCATTCTTCGTCGGCAGCGGCGGGTGGCAGAGCAGGCGCCTCATCGCCTGAGGTGAGGCGGTGGTGGACGTAGAGCGCGAGTCCTGCGAGGATTATTGCGGATGCTATGATTAGAGCCGCTGTCATCTGTTATTCGGTCTGAGCTGCGTCGGTGATGGTGAATCCGGCTTCGCGGAGGTCGTTCCAGAAAGCGGGATATGATTTTTCAACAACTTCTGCATCGCGGATTATGATGCCGGGGATGAACATTGCCAAAGGCGCGAAAGCCATTGCCATACGGTGGTCGCCGTAAGTGTCAATCTCGGGCATTTCGCTCATCGGCATGCGGCGGCCTTCCCAACTTATGACCGAGTCGCTCTCGATTTCAATCACACAGCCTACTTTCATAAGCTCGCGCTGAAGGGCTTCGAGACGGTCGGTCTCTTTGTGTCGGAGAGTCGACACCCCTGTCAGACGGAACGGCAGACCGATTGCGCATGATGTCACTGCGATAGCCTGTACAAGGTCGGGTGTGTCGGTCATGTCGAGGTCGACGCGGGAGTAGAGGTCGGGAGTCGCGGAAAGTTCCGCTCCTTCCTCGGTCCACTCGGTCAGTACGCCCATGCGTGGATATATGCCGGCAAGCGCGCTGTCACCCTGGATGCTGTGATTGTGCATGCGGGCGAGCGTGACCCATCCGGCGCTGATTGCCGCGATTTCATACCAGAAAGCGGCTGCGCTCCAGTCGTGTTCGACCGGAGTGTCGCAGTGGCGGTACAAGCCGGGGCGGACGGTGATGGTGTCGCGTTCGATTTCGACATCGATGCCGCGGTCTCGCATCATCGAGGCGGTCATTTTTATGTATGGTGCCGAGACGGTATCGCCCGACAATTTAAGCGTCAGAGGTTCTTTCATCGTCGGAGCGACCATGAGGACGGCAGAAACAAACTGGGAGCTGACCGATGAATCCATCTCGATTTCGCCGCCTGACAGCTGACAGCCGTTGATTTTCAGGGGAGGAAAGCCTTCCTCGCCGAGATATTCGATTGACGCGCCGAGACTGCGGAGTGTATCGACCAACACGCCTATCGGACGCTGACGCATGCGCTCGCTGCCGTCGAGGGTGACGCTTTTGCCCGGAGCGGCGGCATAATAAGCGGTGAGAAAGCGCATAGCCGTGCCGGCGTGACCGATATTTATTTCTTTAGCTTCAGAAGCGAGGGCTTCAGACAAGACGCGGGTGTCGGCGCAGTCAGCCACTTCCGAGGGGACGGATGAGCCGAGCGCAGCCATAATCAGCGCACGCGCGCTGATGCTCTTGCTGAGAGGCAGCGTGACGGTGGTCTCTATGATTTCTTCAGGCGGGAATATGCGGTAGTCCATCGGGAATTATTTCTGATTTTCAGCCGTGCAGGGGCAAACGGCTTCGACTGCGGTTTTGATATGCTCGAGCGCGTCGGCGAGAACCGAGCGCGGACAACCGATGTTGAGTCTGGCGAAGCCTTCGCCCTGGGAGCCGAACATGGTGCCGTCGTTCATGGCGATGTGGGCTTTGTCGAGCAGCAGGTTCATCAGTTCTTTCTGACACAGTTTCAGACCGCGGAAATCGACCCACACGAGGAACGATGCCTCGGGGCGTATGATTTTCACACCAGGTATGTTGCGCTCGACGTAATCACAGGCAAATTCGAGATTGCCCTCGACGTAACGGAGCATTTCATCGAGCCAGTTGCGACCGTGGCGGTAGGCTTCTTCGGCACCCACAGCCGAAATCATCATCGGGGCGGAGAACTCGTTGACTTCGAGCCATTGATAGAAGTCGCGACGAAGTTCTTCGTTCTTGATAATCATCCAAGAGCTTACGAGACCGGGTATGTTGAAGGTCTTTGACGGTGCGCCGAGCATGATGCCGGTGGCGCGGGCGTCGTCAGAGGCTTCGATATAGGGTATGTGGCGGCGGTTGTAAAGCATGAGGTCGCCGTGGATTTCGTCGCTGACTACTGTCACACCGCCTTTGCGGCAGAGCGATGCCACGCGGGCGAGGGTGTCGCGGTCCCACTGAAGCCCGATGGGGTTGTGAGGGTTGCAGAGTATCATCAGGCGCGGTTTCTCGCGCTCGATGACTTCGGCGAGGTGGTCAAGGTCCATCGAGTAATGCTCGCCGTCGAAACGGAGGGGATTTTCGACCACTTCGCGCTTGTTGCCTTCGACGACGAGGCGGAAGGGATGATAGACCGGCGGTTGGATTATGACTTTGTCGCCGGGTTTGGTCCGGAAGTTGACGCAGTAGGCTATACCGCGGACCACACCGGGAATGAAGGTCATCTCCTCGCGCTCCACTTTCATGGCGTGGCGGTCGGAGAGCCATGTGCGCACGGCGTCCCAATAGGTGTCGGGACAGGCGTAGTAGCCGAGAATGGGATGGTCGAGCCGACGGCGGAGACCGTTGACGATGTCGGGACATACGGCGAAGTCAAGGTCGGCAATCCACATGGGCGAAACGTCGTGGCGGCCGAAGACGGCGTCGAGACCTTCGTATTTGACGGCTGCCGTGCCGCGGCGGTCGATGACTGTGTCGAAGTTATATTTGTTCATGTTTTTTCGGTTATTGTTTAGTGCAAAATTACTTAAACGGCGGCTAAAATCAAAATTTGCCTGAATGGAATTTATCTATTACCTTTGCAGGGTTCAAAATGCTCCGGTAGTTCAACGGATAGAATAGAAGTTTCCTAAACTTTTGATAGGAGTTCGATTCTCCTCCGGAGTACAACACAGCGGCGCCAAAAATTTTTGGCGCCGCTGTTGTCTTGGGCG
>CAMWNF010000118.1 GCA_947175535.1 uncultured Bacteroidales bacterium | reverse complement strand
AGCTCATCCACCGCGCACACCCAATGCCCCCAAACCAATAGTCCGGGAAATTCACTGGAGCAGGTGGTAGAAAATTCATATAAAAATTTTTCAAAAAAAGCTTGCATATCAGCGCACAAATGCCTAATTTTGTGCGCTAATTTTCCGCAATAGGCTCAGAACAAGCAAGCGACTGCGATTAGTCAGCTTCGCCTCAGCGGGTTAACTTATCATTATTAATAACAGATGTACGTTATCGTAGAAATCCAGGGACAGCAGTTCAAAGCCGAAGCAGGCAAGTTCTTGTATGTTCACTACCTCGGAGAGCAAGTTAAAGAAGGTGACAAGGTTGAATTCGACCGTGTTCTCCTCGCTGAAACCGATGGTGCCGTGAAAGTCGGTGCTCCGCTCGTTGAAGGAGCAAAAGTTGTTTGCGAGGTTGAAAAACCCCTCGTGAAAGGTGACAAAGTGATTGTTTTCAAGAAAAAACGTCGCAAAGGCTATCGCCGTAAAAACGGCCATCGCCAGTATTTCACCAAAATCGTGATTAAAGACATCGTTGCTTAACCTTTTAAAATTTATCGAAAATGGCACATAAAAAAGGTGTTGGTAGTTCTAAGAACGGCCGTGAGTCAGAAAGCAAACGACTCGGCGTCAAAATATTCGGCGGACAGTATGCCAAAGCAGGCAACATCATCAAACGTCAGCGTGGCACAGTTCACCACCCCGGACAGAATGTAGGCATGGGTAAAGATCACACTCTTTATGCCCTCATCGACGGCACTGTTGCTTTCACTGAAGGCAAAGGCGGCCGCAAGTTCATCAACGTTATGCCCATCGTGGTAGAAGTTGCTGAAGCATAAACCCTGCAAAAAAATCACAGCAACAAACTCACAATGCCTGCCTGTCGCAAGATTTGGCAGGCATTTAATTTCCCAACCTATCTTCTATCCAATGAAAAAATCAATCATAAGCTCATTATTCCTGACCGTACTATGTCTCAACGCATTCGCCTGGGGACAGAAAGGTCACGACGTCACGGCATATATCGCCGAACAGCATCTCACGCCGACAACACGCGCCGCCGTCGAGTCGATGCTCGACGGAAAGTCAATCGTCTATTGGGCAAACTGGCTTGACAACGCCAGCCATCAGCCCGACATGGCATACACAAAGACATGGCATTACAAAAATATCGACGAAGGCGTCCGCTACGAAGAAGCTCCCGCTAATCCTGCCGGCGACGCAGTCACAGCCATAAAATCACGCATTGAAATCCTCACAGACTCCACTTCGTCTGACAAAGACCGACTTCTCGCCCTCAAAATACTCGTCCATGTAGTCGGTGACCTCCACATGCCTCTTCATATGGGACACGCCACCGACCTGGGAGGCAACCGCGTGAAAGTCAAATTCTTCAACCGCGACAACAATCTCCACTCAGTCTGGGACTCGTCGCTTCCCGAAGCAGCCCGTAAATGGAGCTATACCGAATGGCAGCAACAGATTGACCGTCTTAATCCCGCTCAGGAAGCGGAAGTCATAAGCGGAAGCATCGATGACTGGGCAAAAGAAACCGTAAACATCGCATCTGACGTCTATCTATATTTTCAGCCGGACTTCAACATCTCATACAACGACGTTGCCCGCTGGACACCCGTAATCGAAGAACAATTCCTGCGCGGAGGACTGCGTCTTGCCCATCTTCTCAACTCGATTTTCGACCCGGAATACCAGACTGAAAAATAACATTTTCATTTTTCTGTCGTTATAGTTGGATTATTACCAAAATTTAGTGTATCTTTGCGTATAATTTAACAAATTTTAATCATACATGAGCAAGCGTTTATACGTCATAGTCGCCCTACTGCTGTCAGCCGCATCACTAATGGCGGCGTCGCGCGGTGACGGCCTGCTGGAACAGGCGAAGGCAAATTATGCAAAAAAAGAATATACCCCTGCAAGATATTATTTCAAAGAAGCGTTGAATGCTTATGTCACAGAGAAAAATCCGCAGAAAGCAGTCGAAGCCGGCGTAGCTGCAGCCCAGCTCTTTCACCGCGAAAATTTTTATAAAGAAGCATTCGAAATGCTTGCGCGCGCCGATGCCGCAGTTGCCGAACAGGTTGCATCAGGCAGTCAGGTCAGCGATTTGTATTATGACACAGCTCGTGAGAGGCTTGAAATGTACATCAAGCTGAAAAACGCCGCCAAAGCGCGCGAGACCCTCGACCGAATGGCGTCATACGCCGGGAATGTTGCCTCTCGAACAGCCGATTTACTTTACAACGAGGCGGCTTACTCTTATGCCTTTGGAAACAACCGCGCCGGAGACGATGCGATTAACAAACTCGTTTCAGCCTACAAAGGAGAATCGAGCTACGAAAAGGCTGACAGTTCTTTCCGCACACTCATCGACAAGGCTACCGCATCTAAGAATGCCCGTCTTCTGAATCACACCTATGCCCGCTACAACCAATGGACCGATTCGATGAAGATGTTGCGCACTCAGGAACAGCTCGCAAAAGCAGCCGGCGAAGTCGCCGAGCGCGATGCAAAAATCGAAGACCTCGACCACACTATCGGAGTAAAGAATGCACTCATGGTGACTCTCGGAGTCATAATCGCCATACTCATTGGCGCACTGGTCATTACGATTATAATATTAATCCGCTATATGGTCAAGAGCCGCAATCTGAAACAAAACCTCAACACGGCTCTCGCACACACCCGATTGAAGGATGCTTTCATCCACAATATACTCTCACAGATGCAACCAACAATCGAGACACTCCCGGCAGATCACCCCGCCGTAGGTGCCTTAAAGAAATTCGCATCCGATGTCCAATCTCTGTCCGACCTTGAGGCAAGCGTCAAAGACCTTTACGAGACAGAAGACATCAACGTACTGCAATTCTGCGAGGCTCTTGCCGACGAGGTTCGCCCACGTCTTGCCGAAGGTGTGACCCTGTCTGTTATCGCGCCAAAAATGAATGCCCGTCTCAACGCAGAAGAGACCGCCAATATACTCCGCCACATTCTTATTAATGCTGCAATCAACACTCCTGCAGAAGGAAAGATTTCGCTTGAGTTCAAAAAACGCGGACCACACTCAGCTCAGTTCATAATAACCGACACCGGCTGCGGCATTAGCGAAGATAGACGCGACAGCATCTTCCGCCCGTTCAGCAAAGTTCGCGATTTGACGCGCGGCAACGGTCTGGGTCTACCGATTTCCGCAATCAAAGCCCGGAAACTCAACGGTTCGCTCTCACTTGACCGGAACTATACGAAAGGTGCAAAATTCATTCTTGACATTCGCTCTTAAACACGCAAAAAACTGAAATAACGCAGCCGCTCCGCGCCTTGTGGAGCGGCTGTCGTTTTATTACAGTTTCTACAAAGCAGAACTTTTCCCGCGCCACTCTCAGATAATTTTTCACAAAATAGGCTTAAAAAGTTTGCAAATAGCGCGTTAAATTCGTACCTTTGCAGTCCGATTATGTCCAAATCAATCACTGACAGTCGTCACGCGCCGCGCTTTTGGCCGAGCGCACGCATGATTACGGTCAAATTTATTTAACTATTAATCAACCAACTAACAGTGGATACTTTAAGCTACAAAACCGTATCACCAAACGCACAGCAGGTTGAACGCGAATGGGTGATTATCGACGCTACAGACCAGCATCTCGGTCGTCTTTGCTCGAAAGTCGCAAAAATCCTGCGTGGCAAAAACAAACCCGCATACTCTCCTTTCGTAGAGTGCGGTGACAACGTTATCATCGTTAACGCCGACAAAATCGTTCTTACCGGTAAAAAACTCACCGATAAGATTTATCTCAACTACACCGGTTATCCCGGCGGTCAGCGTGAGCTTACTCCCGAAGTGCTTATAAAGAAGTCTTACAACAAGCACATCAAAGCAGGCATGCATCCCCTTTTCCTCCGCGTCATGAAAGGTATGCTTCCTAAAAACCGTATCGGACGTCAGCTCATCAAGAACCTCCACGTCTACAACGGTCCGAGCCATCCCCACGAAGCTCAGAATCCCAAAGTCCTCGACATTAACAAAATTAAATAATTGAAGCATGGAAACAGTTAACGCAGTTGGCCGTCGTAAAGCAGCAGTTGCCCGCGTAATCATCAAAGAAGGCACAGGCAACATCACTATCAACAAACGCCCCCTCGAAGTATATTTCCCTTCTTCGATTCTTCAATACATCGTTAAACAGCCCCTCACAACCCTCGACGTTGCTGAAAAATACGACATCTTCGTAAACCTTGACGGCGGTGGTTACAAAGGTCAGGCTGAAGCTCTCCGTCTCGGCATCGCCCGCGCTCTCGTCGAAATCAACCCCGACGACAAGGCAGTGCTCCGCAAGCATGGCTTCATGACTCGTGACCCGCGCTCTGTTGAACGTAAAAAACCGGGTCGTCCCAAAGCACGCAAGCGCTTCCAGTTCTCGAAACGTTAATGATTTTAGTCTCTACGGCTATATCATATTCCGCATCAACGATTGCAGGGTCGCGACTAATCGCGACCACACAATCCGCGAAAGGAGCATAAAATAGTGTTTAGTATCTAAATCGCGTGGATGGACACGTTCCCTACCCCGTGATTGATTTTCAAAAAGAACGTAAACAAATCATCAAAAAAATCATGGCAAATCCAACATTTGACCAACTCCTCGAAGCAGGCTGCCATTTCGGCCACCTCAAAAGAAAATGGAATCCTGCTATGGCTCCTTATATTTTCATGGAGCGCAACGGTATCCACATCATCGACCTCTACAAGACTGCCGCTAAAATCGAAGAAGCTGCCGCAGCTCTGAAGAGCATCGCCAAATCAGGCAAAAAAGTTCTCTTCGTAGCAACAAAAAAACAGGCTAAGCAGACTATCGAAGACCTCGCCAAGTCGATTAACATGCCCTATGTTATCGAACGCTGGCCCGGCGGTATGCTCACCAACTTCCCGACCATCCGCAAAGCTGTCAAGAAAATGACCGCTATCGACAAGATGACTACTGACGGCACATTCGACAACCTATCGAAACGCGAACGCCTTCAGGTGTCTCGTCAGCGCGCTAAACTCGAAAAGACCCTTGGCTCTATCGCAGACCTCAACCGTCTTCCCTCTGCCCTTTTCGTAGTTGACGTTCTCAAAGAACACATCGCTGTTGCTGAAGCTAACCGTCTCGGCATCCCCGTGTTCGCAATGGTCGACACCAACTCTGACCCCACTAACGTTGACTTCGTTATCCCCGCTAACGACGACGCTTCGAAATCAATCGAAACTGTTGTCGGTGCTGTTGTTGCAGCAATGGCTGAAGGTCTCGAAGAACGCAAGGCTGAGAAAGTCGACACTGCAGCAGCCGGCGAAGGCGAAGCTCCCGCGCCTAAACGCGAACGTCGTCGCGTGCGCAAAGTAGAAGTTGAAGCAGAAGCTGAAACTGAAGCACCCGCAGCTGAAGAAGCAGCTGAATAATTTTCAAATTTAACAACCCATTAAACTACTATAATATTATGGCAGTAACAATGGCAGAAATCACCAAACTGCGCAATCTCACAAGCGCCGGTTTGATGGACTGCAAAAAGGCTCTTGCCGAAACTGACGGCGATATCGAAGCAGCTGTTGAAATCCTTCGCAAGAAAGGTCAGGCTGTCGCTGCAAAGCGCGAAGACCGTCAGGCTTCAGAAGGCTGCGTAATCGCTCGTACTGACGGCAACTTCGCAGCTATTCTCGCCCTCAACTGCGAGACTGACTTCGTAGCAAAGAACGCAGGCTTCACGGCTCTCGCCAACAAGCTCATGGACATTGCTATGGCTAACAAATTCAAAACTGTTGAAGAGCTCAAAGCTTTCACCGTTGACGGTCTCACCGTTGCTGACCTCATCACTGAGGAAAGCGGTAAAACAGGCGAAAAGACCGAAATCGGTGCTTACGAAGTTGTTGAGGCTCCCACTACAGCAGCATACAACCACTTCAACAATAAGCTCGCCGCTATCGTAGGTTTCAACCTCGAAGGCGTAAGCGAACAGGTTGGTCGCGAAATCTGCATGCAGATTGCTTCGATGAACCCCGTTGCCGTTAGCCGCGAAGACGTTCCCCAGGCTACTATCGACCAGG